>NZ_RCNZ01000089.1:0-21896 GCF_004307525.1 Pseudomonas sp. Sample_21
TTCAACCGTTTTCGCGGTTACGACTGGATGCCCGAGCCATGCCGCTCTTGCGACGAGAAAGAAAAAGACTTCGGCGGCTGCCGCTGCCAGGCGTTCATGCTCACCGGCGACGCCAGTAATGCCGACCCGGTGTGCAGCAAGTCCGAACATCACGGCGTGATCCTCAAGGCCCGCGAAGAAGCCGAGACCGCCACTCAAACCATCGAACAACTGGCCTTTCGCAATGAACGAAACTCACGCCTCATCGCCAAGGGCTGAGCCTTTCAGCGCCGCCCAAGCCGTCGCCGCCGGAACCGACTTCGCCGAACTGCAGCTCGGCGCCCATGGCGTGTTCTGGAATGAATATCGCCCCGAGGATGCCGCGTGCCGAATCTGGCATTGCCGCGATGGCGTGGCGAAACGTCTGACGCCGGACGGCTTCAGCGTGCGTAGCCGCGTGTACGAATATGGCGGTGGTGCGTTTTGTCTGACGCCTGACGGGGTGGTTTTCGTCAATGAAGCGGATCAGCAGATGTATCGGCAGGCGCTGGATGGCGAGCCGGTCGCGCTGACGTCGACTGACTGCCGCTACGGCGATCTGCAATTCGCCGCTGGCCGGGTGTTGGCGGTCGAAGAGCAGCAGGATCGACATCGCCTGGTGGCGATCGATCTGGCGAGCGGTACGCGACAGGTGCTGGCCGAAGGTGCGGATTTCTATGCGTCGCCAACGCTGAGCCCGGACGGCCGGCGGCTGGCGTGGATCGAGTGGAGCCGACCGCATCAGCCGTGGACCTCGACGCGGTTGATGGTCGCGGACGGTGATTTTTCTGCGCCTCGTTGTATTGCCGGCGAGCAGATCGAGGAGTCGATCCAGCAGCCGCGTTTCGACGCCGACGGCCGGCTCTACTGCCTGACAGATCGTGGCGGCTACTGGCAGCCGTGGGTCGAAACGTCCGATGGCTTGCACGCGCTACCGAGTGCCGAGGCCGATCACGCGCCGGCGCCGTGGCAGCTTGGCGGCTGCACTTGGCTGCCTGTCGGCGATCATTATTTAGCCAGTTGGACCGAGGCCGGTTTCGGTCGCCTGGCCCTTGGCGATGAAGATTTCAGCGGCGACTACAGCCGCTTCCGCCACCTGGCGATGGATCAACAGTTCATCTATTGCATTGCCGCAACGCCGGTGAGCCCGTCAGCAGTGATTGCCATTGATCGTGTCTCTCATGCAGCGAAAATCCTCGCTGGCGGCGTGGCTCCATTGCCTGCCGAACGCATCAGCCGTCCGCAGACCTTGCGTTATCCGAGCGGCTCCGGCGAGGCACACGGTTTCTTTTACCCGGCCATGAGCGGTGAAGCGAAACCGCCGCTGGTAGTGTTTATCCACGGCGGCCCGACGTCGGCGTGCTATCCGATCCTCGATCCGCGCATCCAGTACTGGACGCAGCGCGGCTTTGCCGTCGCCGACCTCAACTATCGCGGCAGCAGTGGCTATGGTCGCGAATATCGGCAAGCGCTGCATTTGCGCTGGGGCGAGGTGGATGTCGAGGATGCCTGCGCGGTGGTGAGTTATCTCGCTGACCAAGGTTTGATCGATGGCGACCGCGCGTTCATTCGCGGTGGCAGTGCAGGTGGTTACACCACATTGTGCGCACTGGCGTTCAGGCAGGTTTTCCGCGCAGGCGCCAGCCTCTATGGCGTCAGCGATCCGGTGGCTTTGGCACGGGCCACGCACAAGTTCGAGGGCGATTATCTGGACTGGCTGATCGGCGATCCCGAGCGAGATGCCGAACGCTATGCCGCCCGCACGCCATTGCTGCACGCAGACAATATTCGCGTGCCGGTGATTTTCTTCCAGGGTGAACTGGACGCGGTGGTCGTGCCGCAACAGACCCGCGACATGGTCGCGGCGCTGGAGCACAACGGCATCCCGGTCGAGGCGCATTACTACCCTGACGAACGCCACGGCTTTCGTCGCGCGGCCAACCAGGCGCATGCACTGGAGCAGGAGTGGACGTTTTATCGGCGGGTGATGGGGCTGACTGACTGAGCCCTCACTTTGAGACTGCGTCGCTCCAATCGCGGGCAAGCCCGCTCCCACAGGTTATTTGGTGTACACAAAAATTGTCATCACTCATAACACTGTGGGAGCGGGCTTGCCCGCGATAGCTATTGATCAGACGCCACTGAACTCAACGCTTGGCGATGATATACACCGCATGCACGATCCCCGGAATGTAGCCGCACAACGTCAGCAGAATGTTCAGCCAGAACGCCCCGCCAAACCCGACCTGCAGAAACACGCCCAGTGGCGGCAACAGAATAGCGATGATGATACGAATGAAATCCATGGGGCAGCTCCTGAATGGGGGTTGGCTCACTTGAGCCATACAAGCTAATCGACCTGCGCCGTTCGTCAGGGTTCAGTGCAATAGCTGCGTCAGGCTCAAGCGAGAATTTTCAACCCGTGTTTTTGTACGATGCTCAGTAGTTTGAGCGCCATACCGCTGGGATGTTTGTCACCCGATTCCCATTGTTTGACCGTGGATGCACTGGTGTTGAGATAGCGTGCAAACACCGGCTGGCTGACCTTGTTACGCTCGCGTAGCGCCTTGATCTCCTCAGCCGGGATCGCCAAGGGAACCGATGCCAGACAGGAGTCATCGAATTCTCGCATCGTTGCTTTGTTGATTGCTCCGACAGCAAGCAACGCCCCGGCTGATTCGTGTATCGATTCAAAGACTTCACTTTTGAATTTCTTACTCATGACATATCTCCACAAACTCCTTCATCGCCAACAAGTCGCTGATCTGCGCTTCGGTCAGTTGCGCATAAACCTTTGCCAATTTACGTAAATCCTTCAATTCTGTTGGCGTGATATTGCTTTGATCCTGCTTGGCGAAAAGCACTTGGTAGATCCAGTAATGTCCACCTTTTGCCAAAACAATCGAACGGTGGCGGTTCGCCTTCAAGCGCTTCTTCCACACGCCTCCGCCAAGATCGTCCGCCTGTCCCTGAAGCATCTGGTGAAACGCCTCCTGCAACTCTTCATCTGTGATCCACGCCCTGCTGGCCTGAAGGGCGAAGCGCCTGGTCTTGAACAGCCTCAATGGCATAGGTATCCCTTCCAAAAACATACCACCTAGTGGTACAGATCGCAAAACGGCTTTTTCGGTGATACCGATCAGCCCGTAGCCGCATCCCTTGCTGGTATTCTCTAAAAGACCATCCGCGGTACGATCCCTCAAGCTCTAAATCCCGTCTGTAAAACCCGGCCACAAAAAAACGCCCCACGCCAAAAGAATCAGGCGTGGGGCGTGCGTTATACCGCGAGACGGTTCGGGTAATCGGTTGGAGCTGCTCAGCTCAGACGGCAATGCCCTTGCGGCATTGCAACTGGGCGGTGCGCACTCGCGAGAAGGCGCGGCCCAAGCGCAGGAGCATTTCGTCGATGTTGGCTTTGCTGACAGTGAGGGCGGGGGTAAAGCGCAGGCAGTCAGGCTGCGCGGCGTTCAATATCAGGCCTTCGTGCAGTGCGGCATGGACGACGGCGTCGGCGCATTCGTCGGACAGCGTCAGCCCATGGAACAGGCCTTGGCCGCGCAACTCGCCGTGGCCGTAGCGGTGGGCCAGTCGCGCCAGGCCTTCGCGCAGGTGCTGGCCGTTGTCGTTGACCTGCTGAAGGAAGCTGCGGTCATGGATGCTGTCGAGCACTACCAGACCGGCCGCCGTGATCAAGGCGTTGCCGTGATGAGTGCCGCTCAGCTCGCCGATGGCGAAACAGCAGGCCTTGCCTCGCGCCAGTAAGGCCGCCAGCGGCAAGCCGCCGCCGAGGCCTTTGCCGAGCACGACGATATCGGCGCGAATCCCGTAGGACTGTTCGGCAAGCAAGCTGCCGCAGCGACCCATACCGGTCTGCACTTCGTCGAGAATCAGCAGAATGCCCAGGTCACGACACAGTCGCTCGACCCCTTTGAGGTAGTGCTCGGTCGCCGGAATGACCCCGGCATCGCTTTGGATCGGCTCCAGCATGATTGCCACGGTCTGCGCATCAACCGCCGCGTGCAGCGCCGGCAGGTCGTTGAATGGCACTCGATCGACCGTCGCCAGACTGCGGCCATGGCAACCCTGCTGCGCCATGATGATCCGCGAGGCACCGCCGCGATGCAGCTGCCCCCATTTGCGCGCCAGTTTGATTGCCGCCTCACAAGCCTCGGCGCCACTGTTGAGCAGGTAGGCCTGATCGCTGGACGTGCTGGCGCACAGACGTTCGGCGAGGCTGAGCATGCCGCGATTTTGCAGATTGCAGCCGGGATTGATCAGCGCCTGGGCCTGATTGGCGATGGCTTTGACCAGCGCCGTGGGGCTGTGGCCAAGGCTGTTGGCGCCGCCGGCCTGGGAAAAGTCGAGGTAGGCGCGATCGTTGCTGTCCCACAGCCATGAACCCTGGCCGCGAACGAACACTTGATGCGGCCGCTCGACACTGGGTATCAGGCGTTGGGCATTGAGATGGTCGGTCATAGCGGATGGCCCCGCCTCGAAGCAGAGGTCATCCAGACTCGGCGTCTGGCGCCGCAAACTGAACAGATTCATGCGGAAGAACCTCGCTTGAGGTTTTTTGAACTGCCTATGTAATCACGAACGAAGCAAATGGAATTCGTCACGCTTTCTGGCCCTGCAAGCCTTGTGAATGCGGTTAGACTAGGCGCGCAAACGGCTTCAGGCCATTTCGATTTCCCAGCCATTTCGATAAGCACGACTTATGGATTTCAAACAACTGCGTTATTTCGTCGCGGTCTACGAAGAAGGCCATGTCGGCCGTGCGGCTGAGCGCCTCTCGATCTCGCAACCAGCGCTGTCGCAACAGATCCGTCAGCTGGAGCAGAATCTCGACGTCACCCTGTTCGAACGCAGCAGTAAACGCCTGCTGCCGACCCTCGCTGCGCACACGCTGTACAACCACGCGTTGCCGCTGCTCGATGGCTTGCAGCGGGCGCGCGAGGCGTTGGGCAATTTCAAGGGGCAGGCGTTGCGCACCCTGGCGATCGGTGTGTTGCAAACGGTGCACACCAGCCTCGTGCCGCAAATGCTCGAGCGTGTGCGCAAGGCGCAGCCGCATCTGGTGGTGCAGATCTATGAACTTACGGGCCTGGAAATCGAACGGCGTCTGCTCAATGGTTCGCTAGACATCGGCATCAGCTATCTGCCACCGCGCCAACCCGGTCTGCACGGCGTATTGCTGTACGAAGATGAACTGACGCTGGTGATCCCGGCAGACCATCCATTGCGCGAGTTCAAGAAAGTCTCGATGCGCCAGGCTGCTGAGCTGCCAATGCTGCTGCTCGGTGAGGAGTTTCAGATTCGGCAGATCTGGCAGGCACAACTGACCAGCCTCGGTCGACGCCCGCAGGTGCAGGCCGAGCTGAACAATATGTTGGGGATTCTCGACAGCCTGCCGCACACCCGGCTGGCGACGGTACTGCCGGGACGTTCGCAAAAGGAATACGACGATGAAGATCTGCTGTGGAAACCGCTGAGCGAGCCACGGGTGCCGTTGCAAGTTGGCCTGGTGTGCCGTGATGTGCAACGCCAGCAGGCCTCGTTGGCATTGCTGCGGACATTGCTTGAAGAGGTGATCGATCGCGAAATGAAGCCGGCTCTCGATCCGCTTGCCTGAAACTTTTCTTCAGGCAAAAGAAAACCCCGCCGAAGCGGGGCTTTGCAGACTGTTTCCCTGACATCCATTTCACTCCGCCACCCTGGCAGAATCCTACGTGTCCGTGTTGTTTACTTTGCGCTTCCTGCGCGACGTCCATGAAATGTAGATTAGCCGTGGATCCAATATACGGATATGGGAGAACAGCAGCACGTCACGTAAGCAAATGCTTACATGACATCTACAGGATCAGAACTGCGCCGCATCCAGCAGGAACAGCGACTCGCTACCGGCCTTGACCGACGCGCTCAACGAGTGGATACGCGGCAGCAAACGGGCGAAATAGAAGCGTGCGGTGCCCAGCTTGCTCGCATAGAAATCATCTTGCGCTTCCTTGCCCAGCGAGGCTTTGGCCATCAACGCCCACATGTAGGCGTAAGCGGTGTATCCGAACGCTTGCAAATATTCGACCGAGGCCGCGCCGATTTCGTTCGGATTGTTTTTCGCCCGGTCCAGCAGCCACGCGGTCAGCTCGTCGAGGGTGTCGACGGCATCGTTCAACGGCTTGGTGAACTCGCCCAGATCGGCGCTGGCGGTTGCGGTGAAATGGCGAATCTCGTCAGCGAACAGCTGGTAGAACGCGCCGCCGCTGCCAACGATCTTGCGCCCGACCAGGTCCAGCGCCTGAATGCCGTTGGTGCCTTCGTAGATCTGGGTGATGCGCACGTCACGCACCAGTTGCTCCTGGCCCCACTCGCGGATGTAGCCGTGGCCGCCGAAAATCTGCTGGCCGTGGACGGTGGTTTCCAGACCCAGGTCGGTCAGGAAGGCTTTCGCCACCGGCGTCAGCAACGCCACCAGATCTTCCGCGCGCTTGCGGGTGGTCGCGTCTTCACTGAACTTGGCGGTGTCCAGTTGCATCGCCACGTAAGTGGAGAACGCACGGCCGCCTTCGTTCGAGGCTTTCATGGTCAGCAGCATGCGTCGCACGTCCGGGTGGACGATGATCGGGTCAGCGACTTTGTCCTTGTTCTGCGCACCGGTCGGCGAACGGCTCTGCAGACGATCGCGCGCATATTCAACAGCGTTCTGATAAGAGCGCTCGCCGGTGGCCAGGCCTTGAATACCAACACCCAGGCGCTCGTAGTTCATCATGGTGAACATCGCGGCCAGGCCTTTGTTCGGCTCGCCGACCAGATAGCCGACGGCTTCGTCGAAGTTCATCACGCAGGTCGCCGAGGCCTGGATGCCCATCTTGTGCTCGATGGACCCGCAGTTGGCCGGGTTACGCGCACCTAGGCTGCCGTCGGCATTGACCATGAACTTCGGCACCAGAAACAGCGAAATGCCTTTCGGACCGGCCGGGGCGTCCGGCAGCTTGGCCAGTACTAGGTGAATGATGTTTTCGGTGAGGTCGTGCTCGCCGCCGGTGATGAAGATCTTGGTGCCGCTGACCTTGTAGGAACCGTCGGCCTGAGGTTCGGCTTTGGTGCGAATGATCCCCAGATCGGTGCCGGCGTGCGGCTCGGTCAGGCACATGGAACCGGCCCAGATGCCGGCGTACATGTTCGGCAGGTACGCAGCTTTCAGTTCTTCGCTGGCATGCGCATTGATCGACAGGCAGGCGCCGGCGGTCAGCATCGGGTACAGACCGAACGCGAGGCTGGCGGAGTTGACCATTTCTTCGACCTGCGCCGACACGGCTTTGGGCATGCCCATGCCGCCGTAGGCCGGATCACCGCCGACGCCGACCCAGCCGCCTTCGGCATAAGTCTGATAGGCCTGTGGGAAACCGGCCGGCGTGGTGACGGCACCGTCCGCCCAATGGCAACCTTCCTCGTCAGCGGCACGGCTCAGTGGCGCGATGCTTTTGCTGGTGACCTTGCCGGCCTCTTCGAGAATCGCTTCAACGGTTTCGGCGTCGACGGTCTCGGCCAGCGCCGGCAGCTCGGCCCAGAGTTTGGCGACTTCGAACACTTCATTGAGGACGAAGCGCATATCGCGCAGCGGCGCTTTGTAGTCAGCCATGGCAAACCTCGCAAGATCTAAACAGGTGGTTCGTGGAATGATGTTTTCTGAGCCCGAGTGTACCTCAACAACTTTTGCGACACATAGGGTCAGCCGGTGACTGATTTGTTATTTTTGGTCACCAGCAAAAGATCGCCGCGATCTTTCGATCCGCCCTACAAAGCAAATGCCTCCGCCGGCATATTCATCAAACAATCACTGCCTGCCTCGATCGCTGCCTGATGCGCAGCCGTACGCGGCAACAAGCGCTTGAAGTAGAACTCGCACGTCGCCAGTTTGCCCTTGAGGAAGTCAGCCTCACCCTCGCCCGCCTCCAGCTGTGTCTGGGCAACCAACGCCATGCGCAGCCACAGGTAGCCAAGGATGATGTAGCCGCTGTACATCAGGTAATCCACCGATGCGGCGCCGACTTCGTCCGGGTTCTTCATGGCGGCCATGCCGACCTTCATGGTCAGGTCGCCCCACTGTTGATTGAGCCCGTTGAGTTGCGCGATGAAGCGGCCCAATTGCGCGTGGTCGGCGTTCGTTGCGCAGAACTTGTGGACGATTTTGGTAAAGCCGCGCAGCAGCTTGCCCTGACTGCCCAGCACCTTGCGCCCAAGCAGGTCGAGCGCTTGAATGCCATTGGTGCCTTCGTAGATCGGCGCAATCCGGCAATCGCGCACCAGTTGCTCCATGCCCCACTCACGAATGAAACCGTGGCCGCCGAACACCTGCATGCCGTGGTTGGTCACTTCCAGCCCGGTGTCGGTCATGAAGGCCTTGCAGATCGGCGTGAGGAACGCCAACAGGTCTTCGGCTTCCTGACGCGCCTCGGCGTCGCTGCTCAGGTGCGCGACATCGAGCATCTGCGCGGTGAAATAGGTCAGCGCGCGGTTGCCTTCGTTGAAGGCTTTCATGGTCAGCAACATGCGCCGCACATCGGGGTGGACGATGATCGGATCGGCAGGTTTTTCCGGGGCCTTGGCGCCGGTCAGCGCGCGCATCTGCAGGCGGTCATTGGCGTACTTGATCGCACCCTGAAAACTCGCCTCGCCCAGACACAGCCCCTGCATGCCGGTGCCGAGCCGCGCGTGATTCATCATGGTGAACATGCAGTTGAGGCCTTTGTTCGGCTCGCCGATCAGGTAACCGGTGGCGGCATCGAAGTTCAGCACGCAGGTGGCTGAAGCCTTGATGCCCATCTTGTGCTCGATCGAGCCACAGGAAACGCCATTGCGCTCTCCCGCTTCGCCTGCTGCATCGGGCAGGAACTTGGGCACGATAAACAGGGAAATGCCCTTGGTTCCGGCCGGTGCGTCCGGCAGCTTGGCCAGGACCAGATGGATGATGTTGTCGCTCAGGTCATGCTCGCCGGCGGAAATGAAAATCTTGCTGCCGGTGATCGCGTAGCTGCCGTCGGCCCGTGGCACCGCGCGGGTCTTGATGATGCCCAGATCGGTGCCGCAGTGGGCTTCGGTCAGGCACATGGTGCCGGTCCACTGGCCAGCGGTAAGTTTGCTCAGGTAGGTGTCTTTCTGCTCGGCGGTACCGTGGGCGTGGATCGCCGACATCGCGCCGTGGGTCAGGCCGGGGTACATGCCCCATGACGTGTTGCTGGAGCCGACCATCTCGCTGATCACCAGTCCCAGCGAGCTCGGCAATCCTTGGCCACCGTAAGCCGGATCAGCCGCCAAACCGTGCCAGCCGCCCTCGACATATTGTGCGAAGGCCTGCTTGAAGCCTGTAGGCGTTGTCACCACACCGTTGTCGAAATGGCAGCCCTCTTCGTCGCCGCTGCGATTGAGCGGGGCCAGCACGTTCTCGCAGAACTTCGCGCCTTCTTCGAGGATCGCGCTGATCATGTCCGGGCTGGCGTCATGCGCGCCGAGATTGGCGTAGTTGGTATGGAAGTCGAAGACGTGATCGATCAGAAAGCGCATGTCGCGCAGGGGAGCTTTGTACTCGGGCATGGTGGCTTCTCCGTCAGCAGATTCCTCCAACCTACTGCTGGCCACCACGCGCGGCAATCATCGTGCAGGCGCTGAATGCGCCGTCATCACTCAACCCGCAGCAGCGTCCATGCGCACCGCGCCACGGCGGTTCTGCCCGAATGCCATGACGCAGTTACGCCCGGCGCCCTTGGCGCTGTACAACGCCTGGTCGGCGGACTTGAGCACTTCTTCAGGGGTGCGCTGCTCGACACGTTCGGCGACGCCGATACTCACCGTCACCGACACCGCCGACGCCCCGGAACCGCTACGGCGCTGGCGACCTTGCTGATCATCCTGCGGGCGGTTTTCCTGGTTGCGTAGCTGAATGCTGTAGGAGGCGATCGACTCACGGATCACTTCCAGGTGCGGCATGCATTCCTCAAGGGTTTTGCCTGCAAAGACCAAGGCAAATTCCTCACCGCCGTAGCGATACGCCCTACCGCCACCGCTGATCTTCGACAGTTTACTGGCGACCAGGCGCAGCACCTGGTCACCGACATCATGACCGTGGGTGTCGTTGAATTTCTTGAAGTGATCGACGTCGCTCATCGCCAGCACGTAGTTGCGCCCCAGACGCTGCATGCGTTCGTTGAGCGCGCGACGTCCCGGCAGACCGGTGAGCTCGTCGCGGAAGGCCATTTGATAGGCCTCATGCGCAACCGCCGCGGCGATCATCAGCATCACCTGGCTGCACATGATGTTCAGGGTGAACGGCAGAATGAAGGTCTTCGGCAGCATCCAGAACACCCCGAGCAAGCCGACCAGTTGCGCCGCGTGCAGCGGGCGCGGGTTGCGCCAGTATTGCCAGGCCAGGAGCAGGAAGGCCGAGATGAACACCGGATAGGACAACTGGATCAGACTCATCCACGCGCCGTGCAGCGCCGGCCAGCGGATCTCCGACAACCACAGCAGCAGCGCCTGTGGGTAACTTTGCTCCAGTCCCAGCGCCACGCTGCCAAATGCCAGCAGCACGGCAAAGCGCGCGACCATGTCCTGAAACAGATGGGTACGTTCCTGCCATGCGGCGAATAATCCGAACAACAACGGCAGCAGCAGGCAGACCAGATGAAACACCACCGCAGCGTCTTCGCGGACCTTGCCGTTGTCGCGGTAGAAATCGGTCTGGGTGTCCAGCAGAAAGTAGGCGATGTACACCGTCAGCATCAGAAACAGTTCGCGCTGACGTCGGTACACCGCGCAATACGCGCCACCTAGGAGCAGAACCAATGTCGGCAGGACGTTGAACAGCGATGTGAAGAATACGCTGAGGTCTTTGACGTACGCAGCCGCCAGCCCCGCAAGCAATAACAGCAGTGATGGCAGGAAATGGCTGAAACGCACAGCGGAAGAACGCGGCAAGGGTAAGCTCCGACCCGTCATAGCAAAGAGATGGCATTGTGCCTGCAAAGTGCGGCCAAGCCCATACAATGTGATCCAGATCACACACGGTCTCTGTAACGGCCGGAAGCTCGACTATCTGAGCGATCCGCAAACAAAAAAAACCGCTGCCCCCTAACGGGAGCAGCGGTTTTCCTCAGACTGTGTTAAGGCTTAGTAGCCCAGTGCGAAGTCTTCTTCTTTCATGTCCATCAGGTTGCCAGCACCCGAAAGCATAGTGGCCACGTGCGTACGGGTACGCGGCAGGATGCGCTGGAAGTAGAAGCGCGCGGTTTGCAGCTTGGCGGTGTAGAACGCCTCGTCGCTGGTGCCGGCAGCCAGTTTTTCCGCAGCCAGACGCGCCATGTCCGCCCAGAAGTAGGCCAGGCAGGCATAACCGGAGTACATCAGGTAGTCCACGGAGGCCGCGCCGACTTCTTCGCGGTCTTTCATGGCGGCCATACCGACCTTCATGGTCAGCTCGCCCCATTCCTTGTTCAGTGCAGCCAGTGGCGCGACGAATTCCTGGACGGCTTCGTTGCCTTCGTTGGTCTGGCAGAACTTGTGGACGATCTTGGTGAAGCCTTTCAGAGCTTCGCCTTGAGTCATCAGTACTTTACGGCCGAGCAGGTCGAGGGCCTGGATGCCGGTGGTGCCTTCGTACAGCATCGAAATGCGGCTGTCGCGAACGTTCTGCTCCATGCCCCACTCGGCGATGAAGCCGTGGCCGCCGTAGATCTGCACGCCGTGGTTGGCGGCTTCGAAACCGACTTCGGTCATGAACGCTTTGGCGATCGGGGTCATGAATGCCAGCAGTGCGTCGGCCTTCTTCTTCTCTTCTTCGTCGACGCCGTATTTGACGATGTCGACCTGCTTCGCAGTGAAGTAGACCATCGCGCGGTTGCCTTCGGCGAACGCCTTCATGGTCAACAGCATGCGGCGCACGTCCGGGTGGACGATGATCGGGTCAGCGGCTTTGTCCGGCGCTTTCGGGCCAGTCAGCGAGCGCATTTGCAGGCGATCACGAGCGTATTTCAGACCGCCCTGGAAGCCGATTTCGGCGTGAGCCAGACCTTGCAGCGCGGTACCGAGACGGGCGGTGTTCATAAAGGTGAACATGCAGTTCAGGCCTTTGTTCGCCGGGCCAATCAGGTAACCGGTGGCACCGTCGAAGTTCATCACGCAAGTGGCGTTGCCGTGGATGCCCATCTTGTGTTCCAGCGAACCGCAGCTCACTGCGTTGCGCGCGCCAATGGTGCCATCGGCGTTTGGCAGGAACTTTGGAACGATGAACAGCGAGATGCCTTTGGTGCCAGCCGGAGCATCGGGCAGACGCGCCAGTACGATGTGGACGATGTTGTCCGCCATGTCGTGCTCGCCGGCCGAGATGAAGATCTTGGTGCCGGAAACTTTGTAGGAACCGTCGGCCTGAGGCTCGGCCTTGGTGCGCAGCATGCCCAGGTCGGTGCCGCAGTGCGGTTCGGTCAGGCACATGGTGCCGGTCCATTCGCCGGAGACCAGTTTGGTCAGATAGGCTTCCTGCTGCTCAGGGGTGCCGTGCTCGGAGATGGTGTTCATCGCACCGTGCGACAGGCCTGGGTACATGCCCCACGACCAGTTGGCTTCGCCGACCATTTCGCTCACCGCCAGGCCCAGCGACTCAGGCAGACCTTGGCCGCCGTGCTCAACGTCGTGGGCCAGGCTTGGCCAGCCACCTTCGACGAATTGCTTGTACGCCTCTTTGAAGCCAGTCGGGGTTTTCACGCCGGACTCGCTCCAGGTGCAACCTTCGATGTCGCCCACGCGGTTCAGCGGCGCCAGTACCTGCTCACAAAACTTGGCGCCTTCCTCGAGGATGGCGTCAACCATGTCCGGCGTGGCGTCTGCGCACGCTGGCAGGCTCTGATAGTGCGCTTCGTAGCCGAGCAGCTCGTCACGAACGAAGCGAATATCACGCAAGGGGGCCTTGTAGTCAGGCATAGCGATAAACCTCTGCTGATGTAACCGGGAATGAACGACCGTGTTGAGTTGTTGTAACGGTCAAACAGTTGTTTGAAACATACGTTTACGCCGAAATCTTGTCAAGCATCGTTCTTTTGCCGTTCGTCATCACGTTATCCAAATGCCGGAAACTGGAAATCGCCGCGACTTCACTCAAGCCACGGGCGTTGTAAAAAGATTAGTTGAGCAAGAAGGACTTAAACGAAAAACGCCGCGACAGGGCGCGGCGTTTCGGGGTCAACAACAAGTTCGATCAGGCGAAGGTATCGATGATCGTCCCGAGCACCTCGTCGGACGCCTTGGCTACCTTCACACCCAGCTCTGCCTGGATCTTGCCCTGCGACAGCTCGACGATATTGCTCGCCAGATCCGATTCTTGTGCGCGATCCACGCCGCGCAGGCGATTGACCTGCACTTCGGACGACTGGCTGGTCACCGAACGTTCGATAGTGTTGTTGGCGATCTGGCTGGCCGCCTGATCGACGCGGTTCTGCCCGGACTGAATCGAGCTCAGCCCCGCATAAAAAGCTGTGTTGCCGGAGATTTCCATCGTCACTCTCATCCCTGCAAAGGATCAATGCTCGCCATTGAAGCAGACGCGCCAGCAAAACACCCGTCAAAAACACTAATGGCACAGTGCCTGTTCATAGCGAGAAACTTAATCGAGCAAATCCAGTTGCAAATGCTCGGCCACCGCTTCGGCGCTCAACGCCTTGAGTTTAGGCACCCGGCCCAGGCACGGCGCGGGAATGCGCTCGGCCAGGGTCGCAAGGTTTTCCTCCAGCCGCGAAGTTTTCGGATCGATAATATTGGCCACCCACCCCGCCAATTGCAGACCGTCGCGGGCAATCGCCTCGGCGGTCAGCAACGCATGACTGATGCACCCCAGCCTCACGCCCACCACCAGAATCACCGGCAGCTGCAGCGCAATCGCCAGATCCGAGAGATTGTCCTGGTCCGCCAACGGCACCCGCCAGCCGCCCGCGCCTTCGATCAGGGTGAAATCGGCGTTCATCGCCAGAATCCCGCGCATCGGCGCCAGCAGCGATTGCACCGTCAGCGCCACACCTGCTTCGCGCGCCGCCAGATGCGGAGCGATCGCTGGCTCGAACGCCACCGGGTTGACCTGTTGATAAGTCAGCGGCAAGGAACATTCGGCCAGCAGCGCCAAGGCATCGGAATTACGCAAGCCCTTGGGCGTGACGTCGCACCCGGAAGCCACCGGTTTGCCCGCCGCCGTGCTCAAGCCTGCCGACCGCGCCGCATGGAGCAATCCGGCAGCAACCGTGGTCTTGCCGACATCGGTGTCGGTACCGGTGATGAAATAGGCTGCGCTCATAGAGGTTTCTCCAACACGGCGTACACCACCTGATACGTTGCCGGCAGCCCCGACGCCTGACGGAACCGCTCATACGCGTCGATCAGCCCGAGAATCCGCGCCCGTCCGGTCAAACCGCCCGGCCGGCCGGGATTCAGATTGTGTGCACCCAGCGCCTTCAGCTCGTGAGTCAGGCTGCGCACATCCGGGTAATGCAACACGTGCTGCTGATTTTCCAGAGTCACAGTGCGCAAGCCACTGCCGGCACATAACTGTTCATAGCGGGCGAACTCGCGGAAGCGATTGACGTGCACCAACCCGTCGACCTGCTGCCAACTGTCACGCAACTCGAACAGCGTCCCTGTACAGAGACTAGCAAACGCAAAAATCCCGCCCGGTTTCAGCACGCGCATGGCTTCGCTGAGCACCGCCTCGAAGTCGGCGCACCATTGCACCGCGAGACTGGAGAAAATCAGATCGACGCTCGCATCCTGCAACGGCAGCCGTTCGGCATCGCCAGCAATGAAATGCTCAGCGCCACCCAACGGCCGTGCGTGATTGAGCATGCCCTCGGCAATGTCCAGCGCGACACCGCTGCCCTGGGTGAAACGCGAGGCCAGCGCTCGGGTGAAGTAGCCGGTGCCGCAACCGAGATCAAGCCACCGCGACGGCATGAAACTCCCAGGCAAACGCTCAAGCAGCTGCGTGCCGACGTCACGCTGAAACTCGGCGACGCTGTCGTAACTGGCCGCAGCACGGGAAAAAGACGCCGCCACCTGACGCTTGTCGGGCAAGCCCCCAGGCAGCACAAGGGACAGGTCAGTCATCAGCGCACTCATGAAGAAAAGCCTGGATCGCGCCCGCGACTCCGTGCGGGTCCTCCAGCAGAAAAGCATGGCTGGCCTGTTCGATCAGACCAATTTCGATATCCGGCAACAGCGCGAACAATGCACCGGCCGCTTCCGCCGGGACCAGCGCATCCTGTCCGCCGAACAGATGAAACTGCGGCCCGCGAAACCCCTGCAACGCCTGGCGTGTGTCCAGTTGCGCAAGCAGCTCCAGCCCTGCCATCAGCGCGGCCGGCGCGGTGGCTGGCGCGCCACCGAGCAGCAACCGCGACAAGCCACGCGGATCTGGCGAACCTTGCGCACATAGCAGAGCGAAGCGCTTGAGCGTGGTACGCGGATCGGCCTGGCAACCGGCAAGAAACGCATCGAAAGTCTCGCTGGGCATCGCGCTCGGCCACTGTTCATGAGCAACAAACGCAGGGTTGCTTGCCAGCGTGAGCAGCCCGCAGCACGCCTCACCGCGTCGTGCCGCCAACTCAGAGGCGAGCATGCCGCCCAGCGACCAGCCACCGAGCCAGACTTCCTGTGGAATGCGCGCATCGAGTTCGTCGAGCCAGTCTTCAAGGTCAGCGGAGTCCAGCTCCGGCAGCGGTTCAATCTCGACTTGCAGATGTTCGTCGAGGCCACGCAATGCTGCGGCCAGCGGTTCCAGCGGCGACACGCCGAGGCCCCAGCCGGGCAGCAGAATCAGACGATTACGCATGGCTTGGCTCCAATGACAATCGGGCAAAACAATCTGCCAGCCCTTCCAGCAACTGTTGCACCTGCGCCTCGCTGTGGGCGGCGGTCAGAGTCACGCGCAACCGCGCGCTGCCGGCCGGCACGGTCGGTGGACGGATCGCGGTCACCATCAAGCCGCGCTCGCGGAGCATTTGCGACAGCCGCACCGCGCGGCCGGCATCGCCGATCATGATCGGCTGGATCGGCGTGAAGCTGTCCATCAGCTCCAGCCCGATCTGCTCGGCGCCGTGGCGGAACTGGCGAATCAGCGTCTGCAAGTGTTCACGGCGCCAGTGTTCGCTGCGCAACAGCTCGAGGCTTTTCAGCGTCGCGCAGGCCAGCGCCGGTGGTTGGCTGGTGGTGTAGATATACGGGCGGGCGAACTGGATCAGGCTTTCGATCAACTCTTCGCTGCCAGCGACAAAGGCCCCGGCGGTGCCGAAGGCTTTACCGAGAGTGCCGACCAGCACCGGCACATCGTCCTGGCTCAGGCCGAAATGCTCGACGATGCCGCCACCGTTGGCGCCCAACGGGCCGAAGCCGTGAGCATCGTCGACCATCAGCCACGCGCCTTTGGCCTTGGCCGCGCGGGCCAGCGCCGGCAGGTCGGCGATGTCACCGTCCATGCTGAATACGCCATCGGTCACCACCAGTGTGTTGCCAATGGCTTTCTCCAGGCGTTTGCCCAGGCTTTCGGCGTCGTTGTGCAGATAGCGATTGAAACGCGCGCCGGACAACAGGCCCGCGTCCAGCAACGAGGCATGATTGAGCCGGTCTTCGAGCACCGTATCGCCCTGCCCGACCAGCGCGGTGACCGCGCCGAGGTTGGCCATATAGCCAGTGGTGAACAGTAGCGCACGCGGGCGTCCGGTCAGTTCGGCGAGTGCTTCTTCCAGCGCGTGATGCGGGCTGCTGTGGCCGATCACCAGATGGGACGCGCCACCGCCGACACCCCAACGTTCAGCGCCGGCGCGCCAGGCTTCGATCACCTGCGGATGATTGGCCAGGCCCAGATAGTCGTTGTTGCAGAAAGCGAGCAGCGGCTGGCCGTCCACCACCACTTCCGGCCCTTGCGGCGATTCGAGCAGCGGGCGCTGCCGATAGAGGTTGTCGGCACGGCGGGCAGCAAGGCGTGCGGCGAGATCGAATGACATGCAGGCCTCGATTTTCAAATGACACAGATCCCCTGTGGGAGCGAGCCTGCTCGCGAATGGGCGTCACATCCAACAGGGATGTTGGCGGCCAAACCGCTTTTGCGAGCAGGCCCGCTCCCACAGGGGTTTTGCATTCCTTCAGGGCAATCCGCGCGGTTTATTACACCGCAGCGTTGTAGAACTGCTCGCTACTCTTCTGCTCCACCAGTGCCTGCTCGATCGCAGCCTGATGAACCTCATCGGAATGCTCTTCGCGAGCCTCCGGCTGGATACCGAGGCGCGCGAACAATTGCATGTCCTTGTCCGCCTGCGGGTTGGCGGTGGTGAGCAATTTGTCGCCGTAGAAAATCGAGTTGGCGCCGGCGAAAAAAGCCAGGGCCTGCATCTGCTCGTTCATCGCTTCGCGACCGGCGGACAGGCGCACGTGAGATTGCGGCATGAGGATGCGCGCCACGGCGAGCATGCGGATGAAGTCGAACGGGTCGATGTCTTCGGCGTTTTCCAGCGGCGTTCCGGCGACTTTCACCAGCATGTTGATCGGCACCGACTCCGGGTGCTCCGGCAGGTTGGCCAACTGGATCAGCAGATTGGCGCGATCGTCCAGCGATTCGCCCATGCCGAGAATGCCGCCGGAGCAGATTTTCATCCCCGACTCACGCACGTAAGCCAGCGTCTGCAGACGTTCGCTGTAAGTGCGGGTGGTGATGATGCTGCCGTAGAACTCCGGCGAGGTGTCGAGGTTGTGGTTGTAGTAATCGAGACCGGCCTTGGCCAGCGCCTCGGTCTGCTCCTGATCGAGACGTCCGAGGGTCATGCAGGTTTCCAGGCCCAAGGCTTTCACCCCTTCAACCATCTTCAACACATACGGCATGTCTTTGGCCGACGGATGTTTCCACGCCGCGCCCATGCAGAATCGCGTCGAACCAATGGCTTTGGCGCGGGCCGCTTCTTCGAGGACCTTCTGCACTTCCATCAGTTTTTCTTTTTCCAGACCGGTGTTGTAGTGCCCGGACTGCGGGCAGTACTTGCAGTCTTCCGGGCAGGCGCCCGTCTTGATCGACAGCAGTGTCGAGACCTGCACGCGGTTGGCGTTGAAATGTGCGCGGTGCACCGTTTGCGCCTGGAACAGCAAGTCGTTGAATGGCTGTACGAAGAGTGCTTTGACTTCGGCCAGAGACCAATCGTGACGCAGGGTGGCAGTGGTGCTCGCGCTCATGGGCAATTCCTTGGTTATGCTTGGCTGGCGCCGGGGAAAATGGAATATCCACAGGCGCTACACGGATGTTCGGCATATTTAAGGAAGAGCGATGCGCTGTCAACCGCAATACCAAGGACAGGTTTACATCTGTTTAAAAAACGTACAGACCTGTTTGCTGTGCGATGAGCCCGCAGAAGCACAAATGCCAATGTGCGAGGCCTGCGAAATCGAATTGCCCTGGCTCGGCAGCCATTGTCAGAGCTGCGCTTTGCCGCTGGCGGCGGATGGCCTGACTTGCGGCGAGTGCCTGCTAGAGCCTCCGGCCTTCGAGCAGGTTGCCGTGCCCTGGGTTTATGGCTTCCCCGTGGACAGTCTGATTACACGGTTTAAACACAACGCGAAATGGCCGTTTGGTCACCTGCTCGCCGACGTTCTCGGCCAATACCTGCAGCATCGCTTCGCCGAGGACTTGCCGCGACCCGATGTGTTGCTACCGGTGCCGTTGGCGAATAAACGACTGCGTCGGCGAGGATTCAATCAAGCGGCGATGCTCGCGCGCTGGTTGAGTGTGTCGCTGGATTTGCCGTGTGAAGAACAGCTGCTGCGGAGAGTCATGGACACCGACGCCCAACAGGATCTCGACGCCAAGGCGCGCAAACGCAATTTGCGCAATGCCTTTGCGCTGGCGCCTGATGCAGAGGTAAGCGGCCGCCATTTCGCGCTGGTGGATGATGTTCTGACCACGGGCGCGACCGCTCAGGCACTGGCGCGGTTGTTGATGAATGCTGGTGCGGCGCGGGTTAATGTGTATTGCCTGGCTCGTACGCCGAAGCCCGGTACCTGAGCTCAACTCCTACAGGTTGTGTGTTCGGCTTGACTCGCGCGTTGCAAGTGGCCAACGTCCCTCTCATCGCCCGAGCCAGAAGCGTTCTGCCATGTCCCTGCCCACCCTGCTGTCCCAGCACATCGTCCGCCGCCCGCAGCGCATTGCCCTGCTGCAACACATTGCCGAGCAGGGCTCGATCACCCGCGCGGCGAAAAGCGCGGGGCTCAGTTACAAGGCGGCATGGGATGCGATCGATGAGTTGAACAACCTGGCGCAGAAACCCTTGGTCGAGCGCGTGGTGGGTGGCAAGGGTGGTGGCGGCGCCAGACTGTCCAGCGAGGGCGAGCGGGTGCTGCGCCTGTATCAGAAATTGCAGGCATTGCAGGCGCAGGTGCTGGAAGCGGCGGAAGACGCCAGTGATCTCGACCTGCTCGGGCGGTTGATGCTCAGGACCAGCGCGCGCAATCAGCTGCATGGCACGGTCGCGGCCATTCAGCCGCAGGGGCGCAACGATCTGATCCGCCTCGAACTGGCAGAAGGCATTGCTCTGGAGGCACAGATCACCCACGACAGCACCGTGCATCTGGAATTGCAGGTCGGTACCGAAGTGATGGCGCTGATCAAGGCTGGTTGGCTTGAACTGCTCGGCACCGATCAGCCGGCCACGCCCGGACACAATGTCCTGCGCGGCACCATCGAAGCCATCCTCGATGCCGAGGACGGTCCCAGCGAGGTGCGCATTTCCCTGCCCAACGGCCAGACACTTTGCGCCTTGGCCGAACCGCTGCACTTGCGCAACCAGCAACTCGCCGTGGGGTCTGCGGTGCAGGTGCAATGCGCGCCGTCCAACGTGCTGATCGGCACGCCGCTCTGATTTGTCCCTGCCACAAAAGCGTCATCGACCCGCATTAAGGTGTTGCCCATAACCAAGCAGGGAGCCTGATGTGAGCCTATTAGAAGAAAACCAATCCACTGATCTGGAAAAAATGGTCGGCCTCAGCCGTCGCGGTTTCATCAGCGCCGGTGCCTTGTGCGGCGCGGCGATGTTCCTTGGCGGCAACCTGTTGAGCCGCAGCGTCATGGCCGCCAGCGTCAGCGCCGGCAACAGCCGCCTGCTCGGTTTCGAGAGCATTCCGGCGGCGACCACCGACGCCATCAGCCTGCCCAAGGGCTACAAATCTTCGGTGCTGATCAGTTGGGGCCAGCCGTTGCACAAGAACGGCCCGGCCTTCGATCCGAGCGGTAACGGCACCGCTGCCGCACAGGAAGTGCAGTTCGGCGACAACAATGACGGCATGAGCCTGTTCGCCTTCCCGGACGACAAGAACCGCGCGCTGATGGCGATCAACAACGAATACACCAACTATCGCTATCTATATCCGCATGGCGGCATGCCGCAGTCGGCTGAAGACGTGCGCAAGGCATTGGCCTGCGAAGGCGTGTCGGTGATCGAAGTGCAGCGCAAGAACGGCCAGTGGCAATTCGTCCAGGGCTCGCGCTACAACCGTCGGATTCACGGTAACTCGCCGCTGCGCATCAGCGGTCCGGCCCGCGGCCACGACTTGATGAAAACCGCTGCCGACAAGCACGGCAAAAAAGTCCTCGGCACCTTCCAGAACTGCGCCAACGGCAAGACGCCGTGGGGTACCTACCTGACCTGCGAAGAAAACTTCACCGACTGCTTCGGCAGCAGCAACGCCCAGCAGCAGTTCGATGCCGCGCAAAAGCGCTACGGCGTTGTCGCCAGCAGCAAAGACATCAACTGGCACCCGCACGACCCGCGCTTCGACATGGCCAAGAACCCTAACGAGCTCAACCGTCACGGCTGGGTGGTCGAGATCGACCCATTCGATCCGCAATCGACTCCGGTCAAACGCACCGCGCTGGGCCGCTTCAAACATGAAAACGCCGCGCTGGCCGAGACCGACGATGGTCGCGCTGTGGTGTACATGGGTGACGACGAGCGTGGCGAGTTCATTTACAAATTCGTCAGCCGCGACCGCATCAACCATCGCAATCAGAAAGCCAACCGCGACATCCTCGATCACGGCACGTTGTATGTAGCCAAATTCGACGCCGGCGACGGCAACCCTGATCACCCGAAAGGCCAGGGCCAGTGGATCGAATTGACACACGGCAAGAACGGCATCGACGCCAGCAGCGGGTTTGCCGATCAGGCCGAAGTGCTGATCCACGCGCGCCTTGCCGCCAGCGTGGTTGGCGCAACGCGCATGGACCGTCCGGAGTGGATCGTCGTCAGCCCCAAGGACGGCCAGGTTTATTGCACTCTGACCAACAACGCCAAGCGCGGTGAAGACGGGCAACCGGTGGGCGGTCCAAACCCGCGCGAGAAGAACGTCTACGGGCAGATTCTGCGCTGGCGTACCGACCGCAACGATCACGCCTCGAAGACGTTTGCCTGGGATCTGTTTGTGGTCGCCGGCAATCCGGGCGTGCATGCCGGGACGCCGAAGGGTGGCTCATCCAACATCACCCCGCAGAACATGTTCAACAGCCCCGACGGTCTGGGTTTCGACAAGGCCGGACGCCTGTGGATTCTCACCGACGGCGACTCGAGCAACGCTGGCGACTTCGCCGGGATGGGCAACAACCAGATGCTCTGCGCCGATCCTGCGACCGGTGAGATTCGCCGTTTCATGGTCGGGCCGGTGGGTTGCGAAGTGACCGGGATCAGCTTCTCGCCGGATCAGAAAACCCTGTTTGTCGGGATTCAGCATCCCGGCGAGAACGGCGGTTCGACCTTCCCCGAGCATCTGCCCAATGGCAAGCCAAGGTCTTCGGTGATGGCGATTACTCGCGAAGA
>NZ_RCNZ01000089.1:21996-148724 GCF_004307525.1 Pseudomonas sp. Sample_21
AGCATCTGCCCAATGGCAAGCCAAGGTCTTCGGTGATGGCGATTACTCGCGAAGAGGCCCGGGCAGACACCAACACCCTTCGCGCCGCCATCTGCGCTACCATGCCGAGCCGGACGCAGCAGCCTGCTGCGCGCAGGAGTCAGCATGGCCCACCCGTTTGAAACCCTCACCCCCGATCTCGTCCTGGATGCCGTTGAAAGCATCGGTTTCCTCAGCGACGCGCGCATTCTGGCGCTCAACAGCTACGAAAACCGGGTGTATCAGGTCGGTATCGAAGACTCCGAGCCGCTGATTGCCAAGTTCTATCGTCCGCAGCGCTGGACCAACGAGGCCATAATCGAAGAGCACCAGTTCACTTTCGAACTGGCCGACATCGACATTCCGGTGGTAGCGCCGCTGATTCATAACGGCGAAACCCTGCATGAGCACGCCGGCTTCCGCTTCACCCTGTTCCCGCGTCGTGGTGGCCGGGCGCCGGAGCCGGGCAATCTTGATCAACTCTATCGCCTTGGCCAGTTGCTCGGGCGCATGCATGCGGTGGGCGGCACCAAGCCGTTCGAGCATCGCGAAGCCCTCGCAGTGCAGAACTTCGGCCATGCCTCGCTGAACACTTTGCTCGAAGGCAATTTCATTCCCAAGAGCCTGCTGCCGGCTTACGAGTCGGTTGCCCGCGACCTGCTCAAACGCGTCGAAGACGTCTACGCCGCCACGCCGCACCAGAACATCCGCATACACGGCGACTGCCACCCCGGCAACATGATGTGCCGCGACGAGATGTTCCACATCGTCGACCTCGACGACTGCCGCATGGGCCCGGCGGTGCAGGACATCTGGATGATGCTCGCCGGCGATCGCCAGGAATGTCTCGGGCAGTTGTCGGAATTGATGGACGGCTACAACGAATTCCATGATTTCGACCCGCGCGAGCTGGCGCTGATCGAACCGTTGCGCGCCTTGCGCCTGATGCACTACAGCGCCTGGCTGGCGCGGCGCTGGGATGACCCGGCGTTCCCGCACAGCTTTCCGTGGTTTGGCACGGAGCGGTATTGGGGCGACCAGGTGCTGGCATTGCGTGAGCAGTTGGCGGCACTGAATGAAGAACCGCTGAAACTCTTCTGATTCAAACCTGAACCCTGTGGGAGCGAGCCTGCTCGCGAAGACGTCATTTCAGGCAACATCGATGTTGAATGTCAGACCGCGTTCGCGAGCAGGCTCGCTCCCACAAGATCGCTGTTCACAATTCTATGAACATTGGTCTACGACATTCGCGGACAAATCTCCTTACAATCCCTCCTTTGTCAGCTGCCTGAGCAAGGATTCTGCATGCAAGCCGCCAACCCGCGTCGCGGGTATATTCTGGGCCTGAGCGCCTACATCATCTGGGGCCTTTTCCCGATCTATTTCAAAGCCATTGCCGAAGTCCCGGCCGTCGAGATCATCATCCATCGGGTGCTGTGGTCGGCGCTGTTCGGTGCGTTGCTGCTGATGGTGTGGAAACACCCGGGCTGGCTGCGCGAGTTGCTCGACAATCCCAAGCGCCTGGCGATTCTTGCCTTGAGCGGCACGCTGATCGCGGCCAACTGGCTGACCTACGTGTGGTCGGTGAACAACGGTCGCATGCTCGAGGCGAGTCTGGGTTATTACATTAATCCGCTGGTCAACGTGCTGTTGGGCATGGTGCTGCTCGGCGAACGACTGCGGCGCATGCAGTGGGTGGCGGTCGGGCTGGCTGCCATCGGCGTGGCGCAGCAGGTGTGGCAGGTCGGCAGTCTGCCATGGGTGTCGCTGGCGCTGGCGCTGACCTTCGGTTTCTACGGCCTGATCCGCAAGCAGGCGCCGGTCAAGGCGCTGCCGGGGCTGGTGGTGGAAACCTGGATGCTGGTGCCGATCGCAATTGCGTGGTTGCTGTTCAATCAGACTGCCACGAGTGTGCAGCCGGCCTTCTGGACCACCTCCGAAGCCTGGTGGCTGGTGGCTGCCGGGCCGGTGACGCTGGTGCCGCTGGTGTGTTTCAACGCCGCCACCCGCCACTTGCCCTATACCACCATCGGCTTCCTGCAATACATCGCGCCGACGCTGGTGTTGCTGCAAGCCGTGCTGCTGTTTGGCGAGCATTTGTCGTCCAGCACGCTGGTTGCGTTCATGTTTATCTGGGCTGGTCTGGCGGTGTACAGCGTCGATGCGTGGATAAGTCTGCGCCGGCGCGCCTGATCAAAAAACGCACAAACCTCCGCAGGCCACGGTTCTCGTGGCCTGCATCGTTCCTTCCCAAGCTTATCCACAGCGTGATCCCCGCCGTTTGTGCGCAAGTCACTGAATGTTGACGGTTTTTTGATCAACCTGCGCAAAGCCACGGCCGGCGTGGCGTGGCGGTCTGTCTCTACAGGTTATCCACAGGCAGGTGCACGTTAAACCTGAATAACCCTGTCTGCGCTAAACCTCTGTGCGTAACACCAGTTCGACCATCAGATCATCGGCCAGGGTTTCCAGGCGCGCCTGCAGAACGTCGAGCGACAAGGTGAGTGGCACCGCCAGAATCGCCTCGGCGTGAAACAGCGGCTCGCTGCTCATCGGCGCCGGGCGCACCTCAGTTACCAGTCGCTCCAGGTTCACACCCTGCTCGCTCAACAGCCGAGTGATATCGCGGACGATACCCGGTCGGTCATTGCCGACCAGTTCCATAGTGATCGGTTTCCACGTGCAGGACTGCTCCACTCCGCTTTCGGCTATCAGTACCCGAATGCCATGGGCCGACAGCGCTTGCAGGGCATCGACCAGTTCGTCGTAAGCCTCCGCCGGCACGCCCACGCGCAGAATCCCGGCGAACTGCCCGGCCATGCGTGACATGCGGCTTTCCAGCCAGTTGCCGCCGTGCTCGGCAATGCATTGGGCGATGCGCTCGACCTGCCCGGGCTTGTCCGGGGCGAAAACGGTGAGTACGAGATGGTCCATGGCGCAGCCCTCTTGTCATGACTTTTGTTATCGAAGGGCAAGTATAGGCAAGCGGATTGATTCAGCCTGACCCAGTGCTGGCAGATGATGACCTGTGGCGAGGGGATTTATCCCCGTCCGGCTGCGCAGCAGTCGTGAGTCCTGCCAATTGGGTCTGCCAGCCGGACCGCAGGGGGCGGCTTCGCCACCCAACGGGGATAAATCCCCTCGCCACAAATCGTTACACCCAAATTGCTCCTTAGCAGGCCCACAGTAATTATGTGTACAACTTTCGATATTTAACTGGAACAATCCAATGCTTTTTTGAGAACATCCCGTTCCGCGACGTGACCGCAATGCGTCATGAGGTCGCAGAACGACGTAATTAGTCTGATTTTCACAAGCGCAACTCATCATGTAGTATGCCGCAGCGCGCACTACATAACGCTGGATCGATGTCTGCCCAAGGCCCTTCGCAATCCTGAAAGCCCCGTCAGCAAGGCCTCCAAGCCGTTGATTGGTCCTAGCCCAGCCGCCAGTAATGGCATGTACTGGTCCGCAGGTTTGCGGTTTAAATGGCCAGAAGCTTCATTGTTAAATTGACGAGCTGAAAAGCGAAATAGCTGAGCAGAGTGAGGCAAGCAATGACTGAACACGTTCAAGTCGGTGGCCTGCAGGTCGCCAAAGTCCTGTTCGACTTCGTGAACAACGAAGCCATTCCCGGTACCGGCCTCACCGCCGAACAATTCTGGGAAGGTGCCGACAAGGTCATTCATGACCTGGCGCCGAAGAACAAAGCCCTACTCGCCAAACGCGATGACTTCCAGGCGCGCATCGATGCCTGGCATCAGCAGCATGCCGGCCAGGCGCACGACGCCGTGGCCTACAAAGCTTTCCTGCAAGAGATCGGTTATCTGCTGCCAGAAGCGGCTGATTTCCAGGCGACGACGCAAAACGTCGACGATGAAATCGCCCGCACCGCCGGCCCGCAACTGGTCGTGCCAGTAATGAATGCGCGCTTTGCGCTCAACGCCTCGAACGCCCGCTGGGGCTCGCTGTACGACGCCCTCTACGGCACCGACGCGATCAGCGAAGACGGCGGCGCGGAAAAAGGCAAAGGCTACAACAAGGTGCGTGGCGACAAAGTCATCGCTTTCGCCCGTGCCTTCCTCGATGAAGCCGCACCACTGGCCGCTGGCTCCCACGTCGATTCGACCGGCTACAAAATCGCTGACGGCAAACTGGTCGTCACTCTGAAGGGCGGCAGCAACAGCGGCCTGCGCGATGACGCTCAGTTGATCGGCTTCCAGGGCGACGCCAACGCGCCGATCGCGGTGCTGCTCAAGCACAACGGCCTGCACTTCGAAATCCAGATCGACGCCAGCACCCCGGTCGGCCAGACCGACGCCGCCGGCGTCAAAGACATCCTCATGGAAGCGGCGCTGACCACGATCATGGACTGCGAAGACTCCGTGGCCGCCGTTGATGCCGACGACAAAGTGGTGATCTACCGCAACTGGCTCGGCCTGATGAAGGGCGACCTCGCGGAATCCGTGTCCAAGGGCGGCCAGACCTTTACCCGCACCATGAACCCGGATCGCACCTACACCGCGCCCAATGGCGGAGAAGTGACCCTGCACGGTCGTTCGCTGTTGTTCGTGCGCAACGTCGGCCATCTGATGACCATTGATGCGATCCTCGACAGCCAAGGCAACGAAGTGCCGGAAGGCATTCTCGACGGTCTGGTGACTTGCCTGGCAGCAATGCACAACCTCAACGGCAACACCTCGCGGCGCAATACCCGCACCGGTTCGGTGTACATCGTCAAACCGAAAATGCACGGCCCGGAAGAAGCGGCGTTCACCAACGAGCTGTTCGGGCGCATCGAAGACGTCCTGCGCCTGCCGCGCAACACCCTGAAAGTCGGGATCATGGACGAGGAGCGCCGCACCACGGTCAACCTCAAGGCTTGCATCAAGGCGGCCAGCGAGCGTGTGGTGTTCATCAACACCGGTTTCCTCGACCGCACAGGCGACGAAATCCACACCTCCATGGAAGCCGGCCCTGTCGTGCGCAAGGCGGACATGAAGACCGAGAAGTGGATCGGCGCCTACGAGAACTGGAACGTCGACATCGGTCTGAGCACCGGCCTGCAAGGTCGTGCGCAAATCGGTAAAGGCATGTGGGCGATGCCGGACCTGATGGCCGCGATGCTTGAGCAGAAGATCGCTCACCCGCTGGCCGGCGCCAACACTGCCTGGGTCCCTTCTCCAACCGCCGCTGCGCTGCACGCCCTGCACTACCACAAGGTTGACGTGTTTGCGCGTCAGGCCGAACTGGCCAAACGTGCCCGCGCCTCGGTGGACGACATCCTGACCATTCCACTGGCAGTGAACCCAAGCTGGACACCAGAGCAGATCAAGAACGAACTGGACAACAACGCCCAGGGCATTCTCGGTTACGTGGTGCGCTGGATCGACCAGGGTGTCGGCTGCTCGAAAGTGCCGGACATCAACGACGTCGGCTTGATGGAAGACCGTGCGACGCTGCGTATCTCCAGCCAGCACATCGCCAACTGGCTGCGCCACGGTATCGTCAGCCAAGAGCAAGTGATGGAAAGCCTCAAGCGCATGGCGCCGGTGGTCGACCGTCAGAACGCCAACGACCCGCTGTATCGCCCGCTGGCACCGGACTTCGACAGCAACATCGCCTTCCAGGCGGCGGTCGAACTGGTGATCGAAGGCACCAGGCAACCGAACGGCTACACCGAGCCGGTGCTGCACCGTCGTCGTCGCGAGTTCAAGGCCAAGAATGGTCTGTGACTTGAGTTGATGGTTGGAATGAAAAAGGCCCTGATCGAGAGATCAGGGCCTTTTTGTTTTTGAGGTGGATTGATCGTTCCCACGCTCTGCGTGGGAACGATCATCTGCTGGGCAACGGGATGTATCTTAAGGCTCGATGCCCAATTCATGCTTCACCAACTCAAGCAGCTTCCCCGTATCAATCGGCTTGAGCAGAAAATCCACCACGCTCAAGTGCATCGCTTCGATCGCATCTTTCACGTCGGCATCGCCGGAGACGATGATGATCGGCATCGCTGCCCGTACCGATTCACGCACCTGGCGAATCAGCTCGAGGCCGTCGACATTGCCCATGCGCAGGTCGGTAATCACAAGGCCGATCGAAGGCTTTTCATCGAGCATTTTCAGCGCGGTTTCACCGCTGGCTGCGGTCATGCAGCGAATGCCGTACAGCGCGAGAATCTCCGACAACAGCTCGCGGGCGTCCTTGTCGTCGTCGACGATCAGGACACGCTGCGGCGGCAGATCAGGTTCGAGCATCACTGCGCTGAGCGCTTCCCGCTCGGCGTCGCTCAAAATATCGTGGTCGGACATGGCGCTCTCTAAATGTTCAAACAATCCCTGGCAAGTCGTCAGACATCACCGGACAGCGCTTCAATGTGCACTTCGTCGGAATTTTTTCCAAGTGGCTAGCGCAAGCTTTTCCGAGCTTTTGCGTAGGTTATTTCCGAAAATCGGCCAATGGTGGCAAAACCTAGACTTACGTCCAATGGGCACCCTGCCCGCCGGGGCCGACCATGGTCGCAACGATCCGACAACAACAATTCGAAAAAGACTGCGGTAATGGTTATGAGCAAAGCGGACGCCTTCACCCAGGCAGGGAAAACCGCGGTGTTGCAGAACATTCAGGGCACCCTGCAATTCCTCCAGCGCTTCCCGCCCTTCAATCAGATGGAACATGCCCACCTCGCCTATCTGGTGGAGCAATGTCAGCTGCGTTTTTTTGCCCAGGGCGAAAGCATCATCAAACCGGCCGACGGCCCGGTGGAACACTTTCATATCGTCAAACAGGGGCGAGTGGTCGGCGAACGCCAGCACATCACCAAACCCGGCACCGAGACCACCTTCGAAATCACCACCGGCGAATGCTTTCCGCTGGCCGCGCTGCTCGGTGAACGCGCCACACGCACCGAGCACCTGGCGGGCGAAGACACCTTTTGCCTGCAACTGAACAAACTGGCGTTCATCAAACTGTTCGCCCTCTCCAGCGCCTTCCGCGACTTCGCCCTGCGCGGAGTCAGCAGCCTGCTCGATCAGGTCAACCAGCAAGTCCAGCAAAAAGCCGTGGAGACCCTCGGCACCCAGTACTCGCTGAACACCCGTCTCGGTGAACTTGCGATGCGCCATCCGGTGACTTGCAGCGCCGAGACGCCGTTGCGTGAAGCGGTGAAGCTGATGCACGAGCAACAGGTCGGCAGCATCGTCGCGGTGGATGAGCACAAGGCGCCGCTGGGGATTTTCACCCTGCGCGATTTGCGCCATGTGGTCGCCGAAGGTGTCGGTGATTTCAGCGACGCCATCGAACAGCACATGACTCGATCACCGTTTTATCTGTCGCCGGATCACAGCGCCTTCGATGCGGCGATCGCCATGACCGAGCGGCACATTGCTCACGTCTGCCTGGTCAAGGATCAACGCTTGTGCGGCGTGGTGTCCGAGCGTGATCTGTTCTCCCTGCAACGGGTCGATCTGGTCCACCTCGCCCGGACCATCCGCAGCGCGCAGCGAGTCGAACAACTGGTGACCTTGCGCGGCGAGATCGGCCAACTGGTCGAGCGCATGCTCGCCCACGGCGCGTCTTCGACGCAGATTACCCACATCATCACCCTGCTCAACGATCACACGGTGTGTCGGGTAATTGAACTGACCCTCGCGGAAAAGGGCGACCCGGGCGTGCCGTTCATCTGGCTGTGTTTCGGCAGCGAGGGCCGACGCGAGCAGACGCTGCACACCGACCAGGACAACGGCATCCTGTTCGATGCTCGCGATGCGGCGCACGCAGCAGAAATACGCGGCAAGCTGCTGCCGATTGCCCAGCAAATCAACCAGAGCCTGGCGCAGTGCGGTTTCACTCTGTGCAAGGGCAACATCATGGCCGGCAATCCCGAGCTGTGTCTGTCGCGGGCCGAATGGGCGCGGCGCTTTGCGGCGTTCATCCGCGAAGCCACGCCGGAGAACCTGCTGGGCTCGAGCATTTATTTCGACCTGCGCGTGGTCTGGGGCGATGAGCAAGGCTGCGAGCAATTGCGCCGGGGCATCCTCGATCAAGTCGCTGACAATCGTCTGTTCCAGCGCATGCTCGCCGAAAATGCGCTGCGCAATCGCCCTCCCGTTGGGCGCTTCCGTGAATTCGTGCTGGCCCGCAAGAACGGTGAGAAGGCCACGCTGGATCTGAAAATCCAGGGCCTGACGCCGTTCGTGGACGGCGCCCGTCTGCTGGCGCTGGCCAACGGCATCGACGCCAACAACACCCTCGAACGCTTTCGCCAACTGGTCGATAAAGAGGTCATCGAGCCGCTCGACGGCGCGGCGTATGAAGAGGCCTATCACTTCATTCAACAAACGCGCATGCAGCAGCATCAGTTGCAAACCCGGGAAAATCAGCCGTACTCCAACCGCGTCGATCCCGACAGCCTCAATCATCTCGACCGGCGCATCCTGCGCGAATCCCTGCGCCAGGCGCAGCGCCTGCAAAGCAGCCTGACCTTGCGGTATCAGCTATGAGCCTGTTCTCCTGGCTACGCCCGGCCAGCCCCGTGGTGTCGGCGGACTCGCAGCAGCGGCTGGCGAAGCTGCCGGCGCTCGCCGAGCTGAACGAATGCAGCCTGCGCGGGCAGCGCTGGGTGGTGCTGGACCTGGAAACCACCGGCCTGAATATGAGCAAGGATCGGGTCCTGTCGATCGGCGCCGTGGTGATCGAGGACGGCGCGATCGATTTCAGTCAGCAGTTCGAGCGCACGCTGCAATGTCGCGAGCTGAAGCTCAGCCCCAGCGTACTGATTCATGGCTTGGGGCCGAATGCGATTGCCGCAGGCAGCGACCCGGCGGAAGCGTTGCTGGAGTTGCTGGAGTTCATCGGCGACAGCCCGGTGCTGGCGTTTCATGCGCCGTTCGATCAGCACATGCTCGGGCGTGCAGTGAAGGAGCACTTGGGGCATAAGCTGCAGCATGTGTTTCTGGATGTGGCGGACATTGCGCCGCTGTTATGTCCGCAGGCGCAGATTCGCGAGGCCGGGCTGGATGAGTGGATCGAGTGGTTCCGGCTTGAAGTGTTCGAGCGGCATAACGCGAGTGCCGATGCGCTGGCCACGGCGGAGTTGGCATTGATTCTGTTCAGCCGGGCGCGGGCGCAGCAGATTTACAGTCCGTTGCAGTTGCAGCAGCGGTTGAGCCAGTGGAAGCGGCGGCAGCAAACTCACTCTTTCTAGCGCTACCCCTGTAGGAGCTGCCGCAGGCTGCGATCTTTTGATTTTATAAACAGCAAGATCAAAAGATCGCAGCCTTGGGCAGCTCCTACAGAGGCATGCAGCCCTATCACCTGACCAGTGGCCAATTGCTAACCATTCCCACCTCTGCCAGAATCGCGAACTATTCTCGTTAGTTAACATTTCCCAATCGGTGATGTCCGGTGTCGTCAGTGCCCAACCCCCACAGTGAGCTCGTCGGTGCGATGTATCGCGACCATCGCGGTTGGCTGCTGGCGTGGTTGCGGCGCAATGTGGCGTGTCCGCAGCGTGCCGAAGACCTGAGCCAGGACACCTTCGTGCGCTTGCTCAACCGCGACGAACTGCTTACGCCGCGCGAACCTCGGGCGTTTCTGGTGGCGATCGCCAAAGGCCTGTTGTTCGACTACTTCCGCCGCGCCGCGCTGGAACAGGCCTACCTCACCGAACTGATGCTGATCCCCGAAGACGAGCAGCCTTCGGTGGAAGAACAGCAAATGATCCTCGACGACCTCAAAGCCATCGATCGCCTGCTCGGCAAGTTGTCGACCAAGGCCCGCGCGGCCTTCCTGTATAACCGCCTCGACGGCCTCAGCCACGCCGAAATCGCAGACAAACTCGGTGTCTCGGTACCGCGCGTGCGGCAGTATCTGGCCCAAGGCCTGCGCCAGTGCTACATCGCCCTGTACGGTGAGCCGACATGACGGCGGCCAGTTCGCGCCCGGTGCCGGCGCATGTGCTGGACGCGGCGATTGCCTGGCAATTGACCCTCGATTCGAGCACCGCGCTGGAGCGTGAAGAATTCGCTAAATGGCATGCCGCCCATGAAGAACATGCCCGTGCCTGGCGTCAGTTGGGCATGCTCGATCAGCGCTTCAGCGTCGCCAAGGGCCCGGCCCGAAGCGCGTTGCTGCAATCGCGCGAAGGCATTCGCCGGCGCGTGCGCAAACTCGGCAGCGGGCTGGCCAGTGTCGTGGTGATGATCGGTCTGGGGCTGTTTGTCAGCGAGCGCTACCTGCCGCTGGATTACTGGCTCGCCGATCAGCGCACCGCCACCGGTGAACAGCGCACCGTGCGCCTGTCCGACGGCACTCTGCTCAACCTCAATACCCACAGCGCGGTCGACGTACGCTTCGATGACGAACGCCGCTTGATCGTGTTGCAGGAGGGCGAAATCCTCGTCGAGACCGGGCATGGCGACGCGCGGCCGTTTATCGTCGAAACCCGCGAAGGCAGCATGCGCGCGCTGGGCACGCGGTTTCTGGTCAAGCGCGAGGACGATGGCACACGCCTGAGCGTGTTGCAGTCGGCGGTCGCGGCCCATGCCCAGGCCAACCCGCAAGAACTGGTTCTGCGCGAAGGCCAGCAGGTGCTGTTGCGCAGTGACGGGCTGGGCTCGATTGCCGCCCTCGCCCCCGGCGCCGATGCCTGGACGCGCGGCATGCTGGTGGTGGACAACGCACGGCTGGGCGATCTGGTGCATGAGCTCGGGCGCTATCGTCGCGGGCATCTGGGCGTGGCGCCGGAAGTGGCCGATCTGCGCATTACCGGCAGTTTTCCGTTGCATGACATCGACAAGGCCCTGAGCGCTTTGCTGCCGACCCTGCCGGTGCAGATCGAGCGGCATACGCCGTATTGGGTCACCGTGGCGAAGGCGGAACCCTCCGCCCCTTGACATGATCGTTCCCACGCTCTGCGTGGGAATGCAGCCCGGGACGCTCTGCGTCCCTGCCGAAGCGGACGCAGAGCGTCCATTGAGGCATTCCCACGCGGAGCGTGGGAACGATCAGTGTGGGAGCGAGCCTGCTCGCGAAGGCGCCATCAGCCGCACAACCATTTCCCGCAAAAAAGAATTTCCACCCAGCCCTATCACTTTTCCAATCTCGTCCGGCACACAGGCAATTGAGAAATATTTCCATTCAGGAGCCGCCGTATGTCCCGTTCGCCAGACACCTTGTTGCGCCCCAGTCTGCTGGCTTTTGCCATCGCTTTCGGCACGCCGCTGATCAGCAGTCCGTTGCTCGCCGCTGAGCAAGCGTCCAGCGTGCGCGCCTACAACCTGCCGGCGGCGCCGCTGTCGACCACCCTGAACCAGATCGCCAGCCAGGGCGGCCTCGCCCTGTCGCTCAATCCTGCGCTGGCCGCCGGCAAAACCTCGGCGCCGGTCAACGGCCAGTACGACGCCGCCGGTGCCCTGCGCGCGGCTTTGCGCGGCACCGGTCTGCAGCTGGAACAGAGCAGCGCCGGCACTTACACCCTGGTGGCCGTGCCGGAAGGCACGCTGGCCCTGCCGGAAACCTCGGTCATCGGCGTGGAAAACTTCGAAAGCGCCTGGGGCCCGGTCGAAGGCTACACCGCGACCCGCACCGCCGCCGGCACCAAGACCGACACCGCGCTGGTCGAAGCACCGCGTTCGATTTCGGTGGCGACCCGTCAGCAAATGGACGACCGCAGCGTGCACAGCCTCGATGATGCCGTGCGCTACATGCCGGGCATCACCGCCAGCAGCTACGGCAGCGACACCCGCGCCGACTGGCTGCGCGTGCGCGGTTTCGAGCCGACCCAATTCCTCGATGGCCTGCCGCTGCCCAAAGGCGTGTACGCCAACCCGAAACAGGAAACCTGGAACCTCGACCGCCTCGCCCTGCTGCGTGGCCCGGCCTCGTCGGTGTACGGCCAGACCCCGCCGGGCGGTTTGCTCGACATGGTCAGCCGCCGCCCGAGCGCTGAAGCCAGCAGCGAAATCCAGTTGCAATACGGCAGCGACAATCACCGCCAGATCAACTTCGCCAGCACCGGCAAGATCGATGACGCCGGGCAGTTTCTCTATGGCCTCAGCGGCGTGGTGCGCGACAGCGGCACCCAGGTCGACCACGTCGACAACAAGCGCTACAACATCGCGCCGAGCCTGACCTGGAACATCGATGACGACACCAAACTCACTCTGCTGAGCCAGTTCACCCGCGACGACACCGGCATCACCAGCCAGTTTCTGCCGATCCAGGGCACGAAGATCAAATCGCCGCTCGGTGATATTTCCCATCACAAGAATCTCGGCGATCCGGATTGGGAATACTACGACCGCACCTACTACGCGTTGGGTTATGCCTTCGAACATCGGTTGAACGATGTCTGGCAGTTCAAACAGAACCTGCGCTACACCAAGTCGGACCTGTCTTTCCAGTCGCTGACACCCGGTTCCTACCCGTTCACCACCGTGGATGCAGAGGGCAACGTCGGCCGCACCAGCACCAGCGTCGACGAAGACATCAGCCAGTTTGCCGTGGACAACAACTTCCAGGCCGACTTTGCCACCGGCGACATTCGCCACACCTTGCTGCTGGGTCTGGATCACCAGCGCAGCAACACCAACTACACCTCGATCTTTGGCGATGGTCTGCAAACCAACGTCATCAACCCGATCTACGGCCAGCCGATCGTACGTCCGGCGCGCTCCACGGCGTTTTACGACTACAACCAGAAGACCTACCAGACCGGTCTCTACGTGCAGGACCAAATGGCTCTCGACCAGTGGCGCCTGACCCTCGGCGGCCGTGAAGACTGGGTCCACACCAGCACCCAATTCATCAACCAGAGCGACGCCACCAACACCCAGCGCGACAAGAAATTCAGCGGCAACGCGGCGCTCAGTTACGTCTTCGATAACGGTTTCGTGCCGTACCTGTCCTACGCCGAATCCTTCCAGCCGACCACGGGTGCCGATGCCACCTCGACCGGCTCGCTCAAGCCAACCGAAGGCAAGCAGTGGGAACTGGGCATCAAATACCAGCCTCCGGGCAGCAAGACCCTGCTGACCGCCGCCGTGTATGACCTGACCCAGAAGAACGTCGCGGTGAACACCTTCGTCAACAACGTCTCGGTGACCAGCCAGACTGGCGAAGTGAAGGTCAAAGGCCTGGAGCTCGAAGCCGTGTCGGATGTGACCGACAACCTCAAAGTCATCGCCGCCTACACCCTGGCCAAGTCCGAAGTGCAGAAAGGCGTCGACAAGGGCAACCGCCTGCAACTGATGCCCAACCAACAAGCCTCGCTGTGGACCGACTACACCTGGCACGCCGGCGTGCTCGACGGTTTCGGTATCGGTGCCGGCGTGCGCTACACCGGCAACACCTACGGCGACAAGGCCAACACCTGGCTGGGCAAGGCCGATGCCTATACCGTGTTCGACGCCAGCGTGCATTATGATCTCGGCCGTCTGGACAACAGTCTCAAAGGTGCATCGCTGGCGGTGAACGCGACCAACCTGTTCGACAAGGACTACATTTCCACCTGCGACAGCTTCTACTGCTACTACGGCGACCAGCGCAGTGTCGTCGCCAGCGCCACTTACAAGTGGTAAGCCAGTGAGCTGAAACAGGCCCTGTTCCCAGGCCGTCCGTACCGGACGGCTTTGGTGTTTTTGAAGGTCATGCAATGAAAAGTAAAACCATCCGCCGCTGGTCGTTCATCCACACCTGGACCAGCCTGATCTGCACGGTGTTTCTGCTGATGCTAGCGCTGACCGGTCTGCCGCTGATTTTCAGCCACGAGATCGATCACGCGCTGGGCAACGCCCCGGAACTGCGCGAGATGCCGGCCGACACGCCGCAACTCGACCTGCAGCAACTGGTCGATGCCGCGCAGAAACATCGCCCGGGCGAAGTCATGCAGTACTTCGGTTATGACGACGAAGAGCCGAACGCGGCGTTCGCGATCATGGCCAGGACGGCCGACACCGAGCCGAATTCTTCGCACACCTTCATGCTCGATGCGCGCACTGGCGAAGCGCTGGAAACCCCTTCGGCCAACGGTGGCTTGATGCTGTTCATCCTGCGCCTGCACGTCGACATGTTCGCCGGGCTGCCGGGCAAGCTGCTGCTGGCGTTCATGGGTCTGTTGTTTGTCGTGGCGATCGTGTCCGGCACGGTGCTGTACCTGCCGTTCATGCGCCGCTTGAAATTCGGCACCGTGCGCCAGGACAAATCGACAAGACTGCGCTGGCTCGACCTGCACAATTTGATCGGCGTCGTCACTTTGACCTGGTGCCTGGTGGTGGGCGTGACCGGAGTGATCAGCGCCTGCGCCGACCTGCTCATCGCTGCCTGGCGCAACGACGCGTTGACCACGCTGATCGCGCCGTATCGCGATGCGCCGCCGCTGACCCAACTGGCGCCGGCTACGCGGCTGCTCGACATCGCCGAGGAAGTCGCACCGGGGATGAAGCCGGATTTCATCGCCTTCCCCGGCACCCGTTTTTCCAGCGAGCACCATTACGCGGTGTTCATGAAGGGCGGCACGCACCTGACCTCGCATCTGCTGACGCCGGTGCTGATCGATGCCACGACGCTGCAAGTCACCGCCGTGGCCGAACGGCCGTGGTACATGGACGCCATGGGCATGTCGCAACCGCTGCATTTTGGTGACTACGGCGGCATGCCGATGAAGATTCTCTGGGCAACCCTGGATGTGCTGACAATCATTGTGTTGGCCAGTGGCGTTTACCTTTGGGTAGTGCGGCGCAAGGCGGCCAAGCCTGTTCTGGAAACGGCGGAGGCCTCGGCATGAAGCCGCGTCAGTCGAGTTTCTGGAAGGTCTTCAGCACACCGATCGTGATCGCCCTGCTCAGTGCGGCGGGGCTGTTTGCGGCGTTGCTGGGGGATGGAATCTGGGATGCCTTGAGCTGGGTCGGGCTTGGCGTGCCGGCATTTCTGGCGATAAGAGGTTTTCTGCCGCGAAGCTGAGAATCCCTTGTGGGAGCGAGCCTGCTCGCGAAAGCGCCCGGACCCTCAACATCAAAGTCGACTGTCACGACGCCTTCGCGAGCAGGCTCGCTCCCACATGGGTTCTGCGCCGGACGCGAGCAGGCTATGCTGCCCGATCATTGTCCTGATCGAGACCTTGCCCATGTCCGCCCCCAGCATGACCCTGTACCACAACACCCTGTCGCCCTTTGTCCGCAAGGTCATGGTGCTGCTGCACGAAACCGGTCAGCAGGATCGTGTCGCGCTGCAGGACTGCGTGCTCAGCCCGGTCAGCCCGAACCCGGAGCTGATCGCCGACAACCCGTTGAGCAAAATCCCCGCCCTGCGCCTGGCCGATGGCAATGTCATCCATGACAGCCGCGTCATCCTCGAGTACCTCGACCAGCAGCACGTCGGCAATCCGCTGATCCCCCGTGAAGGTGCGGCGCGCTGGCGGCGCCTGACCCTGGCGTCGATGGCTGACGGGATCATGGATGCCTCGGTGATGGTGCGTTATGAAACCGTCCTGCGCCCGGTGGAAAAACACTGGGACGAATGGCTCGACGCCCAGCGCGACAAGATCCGCCGCGCCCTCGCCGTGCTGGAGAGCGAAGCGATTGCCGAGCTGACCAGCCACTTCGATGTCGCGGCGATCAGCGTGGCCTGCGCTTTGGGCTATCTGGATCTGCGCTTCCCGGACATGGACTGGCGTGCAGCCAATCCGCAACTGGCCAACTGGTATTTCGAGGTGAGTCAGCGACCGTCCATGGTGGCGACGATGCCCAAGCCTTAGATCTGGGCTGCCTGTTCCGGCCTCTTCGCGAGCAGGCTCGCTCCCACAGTTGACCACATTCCAATGTGGGAGCGAGCTTGCTCGCGAATGCACCAACTCGGTTTCGGAGGTAGTGACGCAATAAGCAGCGTCACCAAAACCTCCGCTTCCCGCTGTTCCTCGCGTAACCCAAGCCACCCGCTCATTGCATCGCCTCCACGTCAAACTCCAGCGGCCTGGCCGGCTTCAAACCAATCCCGTACCAGTCCAGTTTGCGGGTCAGCACCATGAACACCCCGAGCAGACCGAACAACATCAGCGAGCCCATCAACAGCGCGTAATCCTCGGCGCTGAGCAAGCCGTACAGCAGGCCATACAGCGCCGCCAGCCCGGCCGAGAAACTCAAGCCATGCCGCGCGCTGCGCAGGACGTGGCTGACATAGAAACCGATCAACAACACGCAGCCACTCGCCGACAACAGATACGCCAGCGCAAAACCGATGTGTTCCGACAGCGACAACAGCAGCAGGTAAAAGAACGCCAGCGCGACACCGACCAAGGCATATTGCACCGGGTGCACCGCCAGGCTCTTGAGCACTTCGAAGAGGAAGAAACCGGCGAATGTCAGGACGATGAACAGCAGCGCATATTTGATCGCCCGATCGCTTTTCAGGTACTGATCCACCGGATCGATGAAGCTCACGCCGAAGCTGCGGCCGTTGAGTGCATCACAGTCGCCAGCGACGCAGCGCTCCATCGCCTCTTGCAGGTTGGTGGAGAAAAACGAGGTCTGCCAGTCGGCGCTGAAACCCTGATCGTTGATCTCGCGCTTGGCCGGCAGGAAGTTGCCGACGAAGCTGGGGTGCGGCCAATTGGCGGCGAGGCTGACGCTGCTGGTCTTGCCCACCGGCACCACCCGCAGCGAGCCGGTGCCTTGCAGGCGCAGGTCGAAACCGAAGGTCAGTTGCGTGGCTTTGCTGGCGTCCAGTGCCGGTAGCGTCACGTGTACGCCCTCGCCGATCCAGGCCACTTCGCTGCCGGGCACGAAGTCCAGTTGCTGGCTGCCTAGCTCGAGTTTCAGCGCGTTTTCGATGCCGCGAATATCGCTGATACCGACGGCAAGGAACGGCGCGTCGAATTGGTAATCGGCAAAATTCTCCTTGATGCCCAACTGCGCCGGCAGGGAAAAATGCCCATCGATGCGGTTGTCGGCGTGGAACAGCCGTGCCTCGTAAATGCCGCGTTTGCGCAGTTCGGTTTGTACTTGCCCGTCGAGCTCGAAACGCTCCGGCAGAAAGTACAGACGCCCGCGCGCTTCGCTGACTTCTTCGTAGCGCTTGTTGGTTTTCTCGTTGGTTTTCCAGGTGCGCACCACCTTGCGATACGGCACTACCATCACCGGCCCGGTCAGTTGCTGGCTGTAACTGGAGCTGCGCGCGATGTCTTCGAGCACACCGTCGCGCAGTTGCTGACGCTCATCGATGATGCCGTCGATCATCAGCAACGGGATCAGCAACAGCAGGATCAACAAAGCAATCGCGCCGAGTTTGATGGTCAGATTCTTGTTCATGGGACTCTCCCTGTTTGGATGGGAGGAGTCTGCTGATGCGGTGTGGTGGCAGTGTGGGGGGAATATGGAGATTGTGTGGAGAATGCATTCCCTGTGGGAGCGAGCCTGCTCGCGAAGGCAGCAACGGGGTCTCACGGCAAGCGCAATACCACCTCAACCCCGCCCTCGACATTGCCAATGCGCATCACCCCGCCATGCAGCTTGACCACTTCTTCAACGAAGTTCAGCCCCAGCCCGGTGCTCTTACGTCCGCTGTCCGGGCGCGGCAACGAGTAGAAGCGTTCGGTCAAACGCGGCAAGGCGTAATCGGGAATCGGCGCGGTCTGGTTGAACAGGCGGAACTCGATCAGCTCGCCAACCCGCTCGGCGCTCAAGCGCAACAGCCCCGACGTCGGGGTGAAATCGAGTGCGTTTTCCAGCAGATTGCCCAACGCCTGGCGCAGCAGAAACGGCTCGCCAATCAACAGCAGATCCTCGCCGATCAATTGCTCGACACGCAGTTGTCTGCCCTCGATTCGCGCGGCCTGCGCCTTGAGCAGTTCTGCGACCAACGGCGCCAGCGGCACTGCCACCCGTTCTTCCAGCCCTTGGCGTTGTTCGACTTGCGCCAGGTTGAGCAGGCGCTCGATCAACTGCTGCATCCGCGCGCTTTCGCTGTCGATGTTGCTGACAAAGCGCAAACGCTGGACGGCCGGCATATCACTTTGCAGCAGCTCCGCTGCGCCCCGGATCGCCGCCAGCGGACTTTTCAATTCATGGGTCAGGGTGTGCACGTAGCGCTCGACGTAGGCCTTGCCTTCGAGCTGCGTGCGCATCTGCTCCACCGCAGTCGCCAGTTGCTCCAGTTCGCCGCCGCGATAATGCGGCACTTCCACGCGCCGGCCTTCGCTCACCGCTTGGGCATAACCGGTCAAACGGTGCAGCGCGCGGCTCAGCCACCATGAGAGCAAAGCACCGAACAGCAGGCCGAGGCCGATCAGTCCGGCGCCGTAAAACAGCAAGCGCCGCTCGGTGCGATCGACGTAGGGTTGCAGCGAACTGTTGGGCTTGGCCACGGTGACCACGCCGATGATCTTGCCGTTGTCGCGGATCGGCGCGCCGACGTGCATCACTGAAGAGCTCGGATCGTCAGGATCGCTACGGCTGGAGCGCGCGCCGTACTCGCCGCGCAGGGTCAGGTAGACGTCGTTCCAGCGCGAATAATCCTGGCCGACTGCGACGCCGCTGGAGTCGAGCACGACGATGCCCTTGGCGTCGGTGACGTAGATGCGGTGGTTTACCTGGTTTTTCGGCAAGCCCCAGATGGTCGCTTGCGGCTGACGCTCGCCATAGGCACGGAGCAATTGCGGCCAGCGGTTCTCGCTGAGGGTGCCGGCCTTGAAATCGTCGCGCAGGATTTCTGCCATCAGGTTGGCGGTGTCCACCAGCGTCTCTTCGGTGGACTGACGCACGCCGGGGCGGATTTCTTCCATCACCGTGTTGAGGACGAAATAACCGGTCAGGCCGACAAACAGCACATACACCAGAAAGATTCGCAGCCCCAGCGACATCAGCTGTGCCCCGGGCTGTAGCTGTAACCGAGGCCGCGATGGGTCTGGATCGGCTCGGCCTCGGCGCGCACCAGGCGCAACTTGGCGCGCAGGCTTTTGATGTGGCTGTCGATGCTGCGTTCGTAACCGGCGTCTGCCGCTACGCCCAGCGCATCGAGCAATTGCTCGCGGCTGAACACCCGCTCAGGTTGTTCGAGCAGGCATTGCAACAAGCGGAATTCATGGCGGGTCAGGCTCAGCGGCTGGCCGCGATAGCTGATCTGCACGCGTTCAGCATCGATGCGAAACAGCGTTGAGCCTGCTTCCAGGGTTGCGCGCGGCGCCATGCGCTTGAGGATGGCTTTGACCCGCGCCGCCACTTCACGCGGGCTGAACGGCTTGACCACGTAATCGTCGGCACCGATCTCCAGACCCACCACGCGGTCGATCTCGGCGTCGCGGGCGCTGAGAAACAGCACCGGCACTTCCGTGAAGCGCCGCAATTGCTTGCAGGTTTCGAAGCCACTGATGTCCGGCAGACCGATATCGAGAATGATCAGGTCGGCCGGGGTTTGCCGCTGATGCTCCAGCGCCGCCGCGCCGAGGTTCAGCCACGTGATGCTGAACCCCTCGCCCTGCAAGGCAAAAATCAATGTGTCGGCAATCGCCGCTTCGTCTTCGACAATCAGGATGTGCGGCATGGCGTCCGAGCCCGTGGCAGTGAGTGCGCGAACGGTGCCCCAAGCCCGGGGTTACGTCAATCAGACCACTTAGCAGTCAGGCTTGTCGGCGGTGTAACGCCGCGCCGGATTGACCGCCGCGCCGAACTCGCGTAAGGCCTTGGCGCCGATCAGCAGCGGATAGTTGAAGTGGCTGCGGTCGGTCAGGTTGACCTCGACGGTGCGCTTGACGTTGCCCAGGCACAGTTCCAGATCGACCACCGGACGCTTGGCGACATCGCTACTGTCGCGCTCATCATCGTCCTCGTCGGAACGGCTTTTGATCTTGCTGATGCGCGCGACCTTGTGCTCGAAAACCTTGTTGCTGGCATCTTTGGTGGCGAGGCGGAAACGCACCCAGTCTTCGCCATCGCGGGTGAAGGTCTCGATGTCCTTGGCCGACAGCGAGGCGGTCAGCGCGCCAGTGTCCATCTTGGCCTTGAGCACTTCGCCACCGATTTCCGGCAGCGCGATGTATTCGTAGCGACCGTACAGCGTCGGCTCGGCGGCCATGACCGGCAGCGCAACGAGGGCAAACAGAGCAAGGAGGGATTTCACGTAAGGGTTTTCCTTGGGAGGTTGGGCAACGGGATTTTAGACCGTCGCACGGTTGATCGTTCCCACGCTCTGCGTGGGAATGCATCCAGTGACGCTCTGCGTCACAGGGGACGCGGAGCGTCCCGGGCGGCGTTACCACGCAGAGCGGGGGAACGATCAGGTTAACGGGACTGAAGTGAAACATTCGTCAGCGCCGATTTGGCCTGCTGCGCGAAGCTGCTTATCATGGCTCGCCCCTGCCACTTCATAGAGTTGCTTATGCGCCGCCTGCTCACCGGCTGTTTCGTCACCCTGTTGCTGTTGCTCAACACCCTGATCCTGATCGGGCCGTTGATGGTGTTCGCCCTGCTCAAGCTGGTTGCACCCGGGCGCTGGCGGGATTACGCATCGGGGGCGGTGATGTGGATTGCCGAGACTTGGGCCGAGATCGACAAGCTGATCTTCCGGCTGTGCATCCCGACGCAGTGGGACATTCGCGGCGGCGACGATCTGCGCCGCGACACCTCCTATCTGGTGGTCAGCAACCATCAATCGTGGGTCGACATTCCAGCACTGATCCAGACCCTCAACCGGCGCACGCCGTTCTTCAAGTTCTTTCTGAAGAAAGAGCTGATCTGGGTGCCGTTCCTGGGCTTGGCGTGGTGGGCGCTGGATTACCCGTTCATGAAGCGCTACACCAAAGCCTTTCTGGCAAAGAACCCCGAGCTGGCGGGCAAGGATCTGGAAATCACCAAAGCGGCGTGCGAGCTGTTCAAGCGCCAGCCGGTAACGGTGGTGAATTATCTGGAAGGCACGCGCTACACCCTGGCGAAAAGCACCCAGCAGGAATCGCCGTTCAACCACTTGCTCAAACCCAAGGCCGGCGGCGTGGCGTTCGTGCTGGCGGCGATGGGTGAACAACTCGACGCGATGCTCGATGTGACGGTGGTGTATCCGCAGGAAAAAATTCCGGGCTTCTGGGATCTGATCAGCGGCAACGTGCCGCGAGTAATCATCGACATCAGGACCCGCGAACTCGACCCGGCGCTGTGGCAAGGCGATTACGAGAAAGATCCGGCCTTTCGCCAACACGTCCAGAACTGGGTCAACCAGCTCTGGACCGAGAAGGATCAGCGCATCGTCGAACTGCGCAATGAGCGCGGCTGACTCAGGTGCCCGTGCCGACACCCCAGATGCTGCCCAGGCTGCTCAACAGCGAACCGCCGACGCCCTGCTGACCGAGGTATTGCAGCAGCACCGGGGCAAACTGGCCGATCATGCCGCTGTCCATGCCCAGCGCGCTGAACGCGTTGTTCAGATCGTTGGTGTCTTTGACATTGCCCAGTGCATTCTCAAGACCTGCGGACTTGCCGGACGAACCGAGCAACGCCCCGAGCGCCGCCAGATTGCCGCTGCCACCGGACAACTTGTCGATGCCCGGCACTTCCTTGGCCAGTTGCGAATAGTCGGTGCTGCTCAACTGATTCTTCGCCAGCCCAAGCATCGCGCTGGTGCCGCCAACGGCCTGCTCCGGCGTGACGTCCAGCGCACTCAGCGCACTCAACAAACCAGCGGTCTCCGAGGTCGGCGCCGCAGCGGCCGCCTTGTCACCACCCTGCATCCCCGCTACCGCACCGGCCACGTCGTTCAAACTGAAACCGGCAAACACCGGCCCGGCGGCCAGAGTCAGGAGCGATGCCAGGGCAAAACCGCGTGAAATCTTCATTCAGACATCCTCTTATTTCTTGGGCTCCATCAACAGGCGGAGCTGCGCCTTTTGACCGGAGACTCAATGAGCTGTTCCAGAACCGGGAAATGATATTAGTCCGGCCGACCACTGCTCGCGATAAAACCCACCCGATTCATTCCTAATGGTTCTCATAAACTGTCATATATGACAGTAGTCGTCGCAATTCTTCCGGGGCATGGTTGACCTTCAACTCGCCAAGGAAATGGAATCATGCGTATCGCAAGACTATTCACGCCGCTCTGTTTAGCAGTTACTGCAGGCCTCGCACAGGCAGACACCTGCCCCGTGCTTTCAGGCATGCAAGAGGCCAGGGATGGTTCTGAGCTCAAGGACAGCTTCGGTAGAATCTGGAAGGTGGCGAATCCGAACGAGCTGAAAATCAACAGGGGCACTGAGTTTGAAAGCGTTACGCACATTACCGAAGACGAAGACGAAACCGGTCCAATCCTGGTCAATCAGATAAGTTGCCGTTATGGAAACATTGCCTTGGTAGCAGATGTCGCTCACTTCGAATCGACATCCAGCGATTGGACGAAAACCGGTCAATGCACTGTTTCGTTAACTCAGTGCTCCTTTAGCACGAATGAATAACGATTAGCGGAAATGAAAAAGGCGGCATTTCGGCCGCCCTTTTTGTCACCTTGATCCGTTACGCCGCACTGAACAACTTATGCGGATCAATCACAAACTTCTTCGGCACACCCGCATCGAACTCGCCGTAACCTTCCGGCGCCTGATCGAGGCTGATCACTTGCACGCCGACCACTTCGGCGATGTTGATGCGGTCCCACATGATTGCCTGCATCAACTGGCGGTTGTACTTCATCACTGGAGTCTGCCCAGTGTGGAAGCTGTGGGATTTGGCCCAGCCCAGGCCGAAGCGGATGCTCAGGCTGCCCATTTTCGCCGCGGCGTCGACGGCGCCCGGATCTTCGGTGACGTACAGGCCCGGGATACCGATCTTGCCGGCAACGCGCACCACGCCCATCAGTGAGTTGAGCACCGTGGCCGGGGCTTCGGCCTTGACGCCGTCGTGGCCGTGGCCGCGTGCTTCGAAACCGACGCAGTCCACCGCGCAATCAACTTCCGGCTCGCCCAGCAGCGCGGCGATCTGTTCGTGCAGCGGGGTGTCCTTGGACAGGTCGACGACCTCAAAGCCCTGTGCCTTGGCGTGGGCCAGGCGGATGGTGTTGACGTCGCCGACGATCACCACCGCAGCACCGAGCAAGCGTGCGGAAGCGGCAGCGGCGAGGCCGACCGGACCGGCGCCAGCGATGTACACGGAGCTGCCCGGGCCAACGCCGGCAGTGACGGCGCCGTGGTAACCGGTCGGGAGGATGTCGGAGAGGCAGGTCAGGTCGCGGATTTTCTCCATGGCCTTGTCGCGATCCGGCAGTTTCAGCAGGTTGAAGTCGGCGTACGGCACCAGCACGTATTCGGCCTGGCCACCGGTCCAGTCGCCCATGTCGACGTAACCGTATGCGCCGCCGGCACGGGCCGGGTTGACGGTCAGGCAGACGCCGGTGTGTTGCTCCTTGCAGGAACGGCAGCGCCCGCAAGCCACGTTGAACGGAACAGAGACCAGATCGCCGATCTTCAGGTTTTCGACGTCGGAGCCCTTTTCGATCACCTCGCCGGTGATTTCGTGACCCAGCACCAGACCGGTCTGCGCCGTGGTCCGACCGCGCACCATGTGTTGGTCGGAGCCGCAGATGTTGGTGGAAACCACTTTAAGAATGACCCCGTGCTCGATCTTGCGACCACGCGGGTCCTGCATTTTCGGATAGTCGATTTTCTGTACTTCGACCTTGCCAGCGCCGAGATACACCACACCACGATTGCCAGACATGCCATCACCTCTATATTTGTTGTTGGGTAGAGAGTTGATTGAGCTTCAAGCGGCAAGCTACAAGCCGCAAGAAGTGTGCTGACCGCTTGTTCTTGCGGCTTGGAGCTTGGAGCTTGCGCTAAAGAACGACAGTTCTGTTGGCGTTCAGGAACACCCTTCTTTCGATGTGATACCCGACCGCCCGCGCCAAGGTCAGGCCTTCGATATCCCGGCCCTTGGCAATCAAGTCTTCGGGATAATGACTGTGATCCACCGCCTCGACGCCCTGGGCGATGATCGGTCCTTCATCGAGATCGTTGTTGATGTAGTGCGCCGTCGCGCCCACCAGTTTCACGCCCTTGTTGTAGGCTTGGTGATACGGCTTGGCGCCCTTGAAGCCCGGCAGCAGGGAGTGATGAATGTTGATCGCCTTGCCGTCGAGCTTGCGGCACAGCTCCGGCGACAGCACCTGCATGTAGCGGGCAAGGATCACCAGTTCGGCGCCGGCCTCTTCGATCACCTGCCAGACCTGACGCTCCTGCGCCGGTTTGTCGTTGGGGTCGAGAGGGAAATGGTAGTAGGGAATCTGATGCCAGTCGGCCAACGGCTTGAGATCCGGATGGTTGGACACTACCGCCGCGACGTCCATAGACAACTGGCCGATGCGCTGGCGATAGAGCAAGTCGTTGAGGCAGTGATCGGCCTTGGAGACCATGATCACCACTTTCGGCCGGTAGTTGGGCGCGGTCAGCTCGAAGAGCATGCCGAACGCCTGTCCGCGCTCGGCCAGCCCGGCGCGGAAAGATTGTTCGTCGAAACCATCAGGCTGACGGAATTCCACGCGAATGAAGAAGCGCCCCGAGAGGCGGTCATCGAACGAGTGGTGCTCGGTGACATAGCAGCCCTGCTCGAACAGAAAACGCGTGACCGCGTCCACCGTGCCGAGGACGCTGGGGCAGTCGGCGGTCAGAATCCATGTGTCTGGGGCGCGGCTCATATTTTTTCCTCTGATCGTTCCTACGCTCTGCGTGGGAATGCCGCCATGGACGCTCTGCGTCCGCTCTTGGGACGCGGAGCGTCCCGGGATGCATTCCCACGCGGAGCGTGGGAACGATCATCTATCTGCTCCCTTTCCCCTCTCCCCCTTGGGGGAGAGGGCTGGGGTGAGGGGGTAGCTTTTGATCTTTCAGGCCTGAACGCTGAGGCCGTACTCGGCCGAAGCATCCTGCAACCACAACCACCAGTAATCCGAGAAGCTGCGACGGATCAGCAGTTCCCAGGTGTCTTCGGCGGTATGGCGAATCATCAGCTGCGACTTGGCGAACACCGTGCCCACCGCTTTACCGACCGGGAAGTTGTTCGGGTGCACGTCATAGCTGGTGGATTTCATCAGCACCTGACGCACGTTCGGCCCGCTCAGCTCGAGGATCTGCTGGCCGCCGCTGACGTTGACGATGGCAATGTGCAGATCACCCAACGCTTCGCGCAGTTTCTGCTCGGCGGCGAATTCTTCGCCGCTTGGCACGATCAGCAGCCACTCGTCCGGGCCCATCCATTGCAGGCTGGTTTCGCCTTTGACGATCACGCTGAGGGCGCCGGGCAATTCAATGCCCAACGCTTTGTGCACACCGGCCGCGAAGGCTGCATCGTGGCCATCGCCTCGAATGGTCAGGTGGCCGAGGAGTTTTTTCTCACGCACGATCACGCCGGCGTTTTTGCGGCCCTTGCCGACCATGCTGGCGAGGTCGGCATGGTGCAGCGACGACTCGGCACGGGCACCGGTGGTCGGGCGTTGCTGGTAAACATTGGCTGTGGTCATAAAGCACCTTCTGAATTCTGTTGGTTCCTGTGGTTGCTGTGCCGCCGCCTTCGCGAGCAGGCTCGCTCCCACAGGGGAACGCGATCGAATGTGGGAGCGAGCCTGCTCGCGAATAGCCGCCCGCCCACCGCTCACGAGGTTGTCAGATGTTCTGGCGATCACCCTTCGGATCGAAGAACACCGAAGACACGATTTCCGCCTCGATCACGCTGCCATCGGCCAGCGGTGCGAACACCCGCTCGCCCATGCGCTTGAGACCGCCCTTGACCACACCCATGGCAAACGAATAACCGAGGGAGTTGTGCGCGTAGCTGGAGGTCACGTGGCCGACCATGGTCATCGGGATCGCCTGCTTGGTGTTGAACACCAGTTGCGCGCCTTCCGGCAGCCATTTGGTCGGATCGATCGGCTTGAGACCCACCAGTTGCTTGCGCTGATCTTTCACGCAATCTTCGCGGTTCATGCCGCGCTGGCCGATCCACGAGAACGGTTTGGTGCGACCGACACACCAGCCCATGTTCAGGTCGTCCGGGGTCATCGAGCCGTCGGTGTCCTGGCCGACGATGATGAAACCCTTCTCGGCCCGCAGCACGTGCATGGTTTCGGTGCCGTACGGCGTCAGGTTGTACTGCTTGCCGGCCTCGACGATTTTCTCCAGTACGCCCATCGCATAATCGGCCTGCACGTTGACTTCGTACGACAGCTCACCGGTGAACGAGATACGGAACACCCGCGCCGGCACATCGCCGACCAGACCTTCTTTCCAGGTCATGAACGGGAACGCTTCGTTGCTCAGATCGATGTCAGTCACGGCGCTGAGCAGCTTGCGGCTGTTCGGCCCGGAGAGGGTCATGGTCGCCCAGTGGTCGGTGACCGACGTGAAGTACACCTTCAGGTCCGGCCATTCGGTCTGGTGGTACAGCTCCAGCCATTGCAGTACGCGCGCGGCGCCGCCGGTGGTGGTGGTCATGACGAAATGGTTGTCGGCCAGACACGCGGTCACACCGTCGTCGAAGACCATGCCGTCTTCCTTGCACATCAGACCGTAGCGAGCCTTGCCCACGTCGAGCTTGGTCCAGGCGTTGGTGTACACGCGGTTGAGGAACTCGCGGGCATCCGGGCCTTGGATGTCGATCTTGCCGAGGGTCGAGGCATCGAGCAGGCCGACGCTGTCGCGCACGGCTTTGCATTCGCGCTTGACCGCCGCGTGCAGGTCTTCACCGTTTTTCGGGAAGTACCAGGGACGCTTCCACTGACCGACGTCTTCAAACTCGGCGCCGTTCTTCACGTGCCAGGCATGCAGCGCGGTGTAGCGCACCGGTTCGAAGATGTGCCCGCAATGCCGACCGGCCACGGCGCCGAAGGTCACCGGCGTGTAGTTCGGACGGAACATGGTGGTGCCCATCTGCGGGATGGTCACGTTCAGCGAACGGGCGGCAATGGCCAGACCGTTGACGTTGCCGAGCTTGCCCTGATCGGTGCCGAAGCCCAGCGCGGTATAGCGCTTGACGTGCTCGACCGACTCGAAACCTTCGCGGGTCGCCAGTTCGATGCCACCGGCGGTGACGTCGTTCTGGAAGTCGACGAATTGCTTCGGTGCACGCGCCGAGTTTTTCTCGTGCGGCACCTGGAACAGCGCCAGGGTCGGCTCTTCGAGACGGCTCAGGGCTTTCGGCAACACGCCTTCGACGGTCTGGAAACCGGCTTCGGCAGCAGCGCGCACGCCACCTTCAAAACCGTCGGCCAGCGAATCGCCGAGCGCGTAGACGCCATTGATGCCACCGACGCACACGCGTTTCTGCGGTGCCTCGCCCGGTACGAAACCGAGAATGTCTTCGCGCCACACTGGTTTGCCACCGAGGTGCGAAGCCAGGTGAACCACCGGGCTGTAACCGCCGGAGCTGGCGACCAGATCGCAGTCGAGCCATTCGCCCGGACTGGTCACGGCGTGGGCCTTTACGTCAATCGCGGCGACGCGTGCAGCGGTCACTCGCTTGCTGCCACGCACCTCGATGACGGCGCTGCCGGTGAGGATGCGAATGCCTTTGGCGCGCGCTTCTTCGACCAATGCACCGCGCGGATTGCTGCGGGCGTCAGCGATCGCCACCACTTGCAGACTGGCATCGAGCCAATCCAGAGCGACGCGATAGGCGTGATCGTTGTTGGTCGACAGCACCAGTTTCTTGCCTGGCGCTACGCCATAACGACGCACGTAAGTCGACACCGCACCGGCGAGCATGTTGCCCGGCACATCGTTGTTGCCGTAGACCAGTGGACGCTCGTGGGCGCCGGTCGCCAGCACCACGCGCTTGGCGCGGACACGGTGGATGCGCTGACGCACCTGTCCGATCGGCGCGCGGTCACCGAGGTGATCGGTGAGGCGTTCGTGAATGGTCAGGAAGTTGTGGTCGTGGTAGCCGTTGACCGTGGCGCGCGGCAACAGCAGCACGTCCGGGGTGTTCTTCAATTCAGCGATGACGCTGGCAACCCATTCCATCGCCGGTTTGCCGTCGAGGCTTTCGCGGGAATCAAGCAGGCTGCCGCCGAACTCTTCCTGCTCATCGGCCAGAATCACGCGGGCACCGCTGCGCGCAGCCGCCAGGGCAGCGGCGAGACCGGCCGGGCCAGCGCCGACGATCAGCACGTCGCAGTGCTGGTTCATGTAGTCGTAGGTGTCCGGATCGTTCTCGGTCGGCGAACGGCCGAGGCCGGCAGCCTTGCGGATGTACTTCTCGTAAGTCATCCAGAACGATTGCGGGTACATGAAGGTTTTGTAGTAGAAACCCGGCGGCATCAGCTTGCCGCCGACCTTGCCGAGAATGCCCATCATGTCGTTGTTGACGCTCGGCCAGCCGTTGGTGCTGGTGGCGACCAGGCCCTGATACAACGCCTGTTGCGTGGCGCGCACGTTGGGAATCTGCGTAGCTTCGGTAGCACCGATCTGCAACACCGCGTTCGGCTCTTCGGAACCGGCAGCGAAGATGCCGCGAGGACGCGAATACTTGAAGCTGCGACCGATGATATCGACGCCGTTGGCGATCAGGGCAGCGGCCAGCGAGTCGCCTTCATAGCCTTTGTAGGTCTGGCCGTTGAAGGTGAAGCTCAGCACTTTGTTACGGTCGATCCGTCCACCGTTGGACAGGCGATTGGTCTGGCTCATACCTTCTCTCCCAGCGCCGTCGTGGCTGTTTTCGCAGTGCCAGCCTTGTCGGTGAATTGCGGCTTCTCGCCGATCTTGTAGCTCTCGAGAATCTCGTAGGTCACGGTATCGCGAGTGACGTTGAAGTACTGGCGGCAACCGGCAACGTGGTCCCACAACTCGTGGTGCAGACCGCGCGGGTTATCGCGGAAGAACATGTAGTCGCCCCACTCTTCATCGGTGCAGGCGTTCGGATCCAGCGGACGCGGGATGTGCGCCTGACCGGATGCGTGGAATTCCTCTTCAGAGCGCAGTTCGCCGCAGTGAGGACAGAAGATATGCAACATGGGGATTTCTCCTGTTAGTGGGCAACCGCAGCAGCGCCGTGTTCATCGATCAACGCACCGTTGTGGAAACGGTCGATGGAGAAAGGTGCAGCCAATGGGTGCATTTCACCCTTGGCCAGACTCGCGGCAAACACGTTGCCCGAGCCGGGTGTGGCCTTGAAGCCACCGGTGCCCCAACCGCAGTTGAAGAACATGTTCGGTACTGGCGTCTTGGAAATGATCGGGCAGGCATCCGGAGTGGTGTCGACGATGCCGCCCCACTGGCGGTTCATACGTACGCGGGACAACACCGGGAACATCTCGACGATGGCCTGGATGGTGTGTTCGATCACCGGGTACGAACCACGCTGGCCGTAGCCGTTGTAGCCGTCGATACCGGCGCCGATCACCAGGTCGCCCTTGTCGGACTGGCTGATGTAACCGTGTACGGCGTTGGACATGATCACGCTGTCGATAATCGGTTTGATCGGCTCGGACACCAGCGCTTGCAGCGGGTGGGATTCGATCGGCAGGCGGAAACCGGCAAGCTTGGCCATGTGCCCGGAGTTACCGGCAGTGACCACGCCGACGCGCTTGGCGCCGATGAAACCCTTGTTGGTTTCAACGCCGATGCACACGCCATTTTCCTTGCGGAAACCGATCACTTCGGTCTGCTGGATCAGGTCCACACCCAAGGCATCGGCGGCACGGGCGAAGCCCCACGCCACGGCATCGTGACGGGCGACGCCGCCGCGACGCTGCACGGTGGCGCCCATGATCGGGTAGCGGGTGTTTTTCGAGCAGTCCAGGTACGGAATCTCGTCCGCCACCTGCTTGGCGTCGAGCAGTTCGCCGTCGACGCCGTTGAGGCGGTTGGCGCTGACCCGACGCTCGGAATCACGGATGTCCTGCAGGGTGTGGCACAGGTTGTAGACGCCACGCTGGGAGAACATCACGTTGTAGTTGAGATCCTGCGACAGGCCTTCCCACAATTTCATCGCGTGTTCGTAGAGGTGCGCCGACTCGTCCCACAGGTAGTTGGAGCGCACGATGGTGGTGTTGCGCGCGGTGTTACCGCCGCCCAGCCAGCCTTTCTCGACCACGGCGACATTGGTGATGCCGTGCTCCTTGGCCAGATAGTAGGCCGTCGCCAGGCCGTGCCCGCCGCCGCCGACGATGACCACGTCGTAGACTTTTTTCGGGGTGGGCGTGCGCCACATGCGCTGCCAGTTTTCGTGGTGGCTGAGCGAGTGTTTGAACAGGCCGAAGCCGGAATAGCGTTGCATAGTCATTACTCCAAAACCGACTCAGCGATAAACCGGGAAGTCTGCGCACAGGGCCGAGACCTGCTGGGCGACATTGGCCTCGACATCGGCGTCGCCGAGGTTGTCGAGGATGTCGCAGATCCACCCGGCGAGGGTTTCGCACTGGCTGACCTTGAAGCCGCGCGTGGTCACCGCCGGGGTGCCGATGCGCAGGCCCGAGGTCACGAACGGCGACTGCGGGTCGTTCGGCACGGCGTTCTTGTTCACCGTGATGTGCGCGCGGCCCAGCGCGGCATCGGCGTCCTTGCCGGTCAGGCCCTGACGGATCAGGCTGACCAGGAACAGATGGTTGTCGGTGCCGCCGGAGACCACATCGTAGCCACGCTTGATGAACACGCTGGCCATCGCCTGGGCGTTGTCGATCACTTGTTGCTGATAGGCCTTGAAGCCAGGCTCCAGCGCTTCCTTGAAGCACACCGCCTTGCCGGCGATGACGTGCATCAGCGGACCGCCCTGGGCGCCGGGGAAAACGGCCGCGTTGAGCTTTTTCTCGATCTCTTCGTTGGACTTGGCCAGGATCAGCCCGCCACGCGGACCGCGCAGGGTTTTGTGCGTGGTGGTGGTGACCACATCGGCGTACGGCAGCGGATTCGGGTACAGGCCCGCAGCGACCAGACCGGCGACGTGAGCCATGTCGACGAACAGCAGCGCGCCGACCTTGTCGGCGATCTGACGGAAGCGCGGGAAGTCCAGAGTTTTCGAGTAAGCAGAGAAACCGGCAACGATCATTTTCGGTTTGCACTCGACGGCCAGACGCTCGACTTCGTCGTAGTCGATCAGCCCGGTGTCGGTGTTGATGCCGTACTGCACAGCGTTGTAGAGCTTGCCCGAGGACGACACTTTCGCGCCGTGGGTCAGGTGACCGCCGTGGGCCAGGCTCATGCCGAGGATGGTGTCACCCGGCTGGATCAGCGCCAGGTACACGGCGCTGTTGGCCGAGGAGCCGGAGTGCGGCTGGACGTTGGCATAGTCGGCACCGAACAGTTGCTTGGCGCGTTCGATAGCCAGCGCTTCGACTTTATCCACATGCTCGCAGCCGCCGTAGTAGCGCTTGCCCGGATAGCCTTCGGCGTATTTGTTGGTCAGGCCGCTGCCTTGCGCCTGCATGACGCGCTTGCTGGTGTAGTTCTCCGACGCGATCAGCTCGATGTGATCTTCCTGACGTTGCTCCTCGGCATTCATCGCCGCCAGCAGTGCATCGTCGTAACCCTGGATCTGGTCTTGCTTGCTGAACATCGCGTCTCTCCCAGCGGCATCTGTGCGCCATTCGTCTCGGTAAGGCACTGGCAATGATGGCAGTGCCCTTTGATGCGATGGTATGACCGGCACAGACAGCTCAAATGCCTGCGGACGCCACGCAAAGGTGCGTTTACGACATGGCTGGAAATGACCCGAAGAATGCACTCCCCCTGTAGGAGCTGCCGAAGGCTGCGATCTTTTGACTTTGACTTTGAAGATCAAAGGATCGCAGCCTTCGGCAGCTCCCACAGGGGTCAGGCGATGATTTGGCGGATGGCAAGCAGCAGGAGGAAATGCGCGGGATACAGCGCATACGCCCACCGCCGCATCGGTGGTGGCTGCAGATGTCGCCCATGTCGCAACAAGAACATTCCCAGCATCGGCGCAAACAGACATGTCGCCAGGCCGAGAATCGCCACGCTGTTGCCGAAACGCGCCGATTCGAGCAGCACCTGCCATTGGTTCGCCGCCAGACACACCAGCCCCGGCAACGGGCTGAAATACCAGGGTCGGCGGAAAACCAGCAACATCGCCAACGGCAACAATACGCCGAAGAAACCAAACATCAGTCGTTCTGAAAAAACCGCCGCAACCACCAGCGCGGCCAGTGCGAGCAATCGCGCCACCAATGCTGAATCCTGCCAGCCACGCGCCACCAGCAAGCCCAGCGCCAGCGTCGGCATCACGTTGAACGTGTCAGGGTCGGGGATATAAAAGCGATAAGGGACTTCGCTGATTGCACTGAACAGCAACAGCCAGCCCAGATAGCGCCATTCCATCTTGCGCGAATCGTCTCGCGCCAGATTCGCCGCCATCGCCAGGCAAAACCATGGAAACGCCAATCGCCCGGGCACATACAACCAATCGGCGGAGAAGCCGACATATCGCAGGTGATCGAGCAACATGCTCAGCAGCGCCAGCCACTTGAGCAGATCCAGGGCACCGTCGCGTTGGCTCAGGTGCATAATCGGCCCATAAACTGGTAATTTTCCCCACCAGACATCGCATGTGCTCCCCGGAAGATCTTCGGTAAAGTGCGCATCCTCATTGACCACGAGCCTTCACAAGAGTCTCGATTACGGAAGCCGGCCATGACCGACAAGAGCCAACAATTCGCCAGCGACAACTATTCCGGTATCTGCCCGGAAGCCTGGGCTGCCATGGAACAGGCCAACCACGGCCACCAGCGCGCTTACGGCGACGATGAATGGACCGCCCGCGCGGCCGATCATTTCCGCAAACTGTTCGAAACCGACTGCGAAGTGTTCTTCGCCTTCAACGGCACCGCCGCCAACTCGCTGGCCCTGTCGTCGCTGTGCCAGAGTTACCACAGCGTGATCTGCTCGGAAACCGCCCACGTCGAAACCGACGAATGCGGCGCCCCGGAATTCTTTTCCAACGGCTCGAAGCTGCTGATCGCTGGCACTGAAAACGGCAAGATCACCCCGCAATCGATCCGCGAAGTCGCGCTCAAGCGTCAGGACATCCACTACCCGAAACCGCGCGTGGTGACCCTGACTCAAGCCACTGAAGTCGGCAGCGTCTACACCCCGGAAGAAGTCCGCGCCATCAGCGCAACCTGCAAGGAGCTGGGCCTGCATCTGCACATGGACGGCGCGCGGTTCTCCAACGCCTGCGCATTCCTCGGCTGCTCGCCCGCCGACCTGACCTGGAAGGCCGGCGTTGATGTACTGTGCTTCGGCGGCACCAAGAACGGCATGGCGGTGGGTGAAGCGATCCTGTTCTTCAACCACAAACTGGCCGAAGACTTCGACTACCGCTGCAAGCAGGCCGGGCAACTGGCGTCGAAGATGCGCTTTTTGTCGGCACCGTGGGTCGGCATTCTGGAAAACGACGCCTGGCTCAAATACGCCCGCCACGCCAATCACTGCGCGCAACTGCTGGCAGAACTGGTCAGCGACATCCCCGGCGTCGAACTGATGTTCCCGGTGCAGGCCAACGGCGTGTTCCTGCAACTGTCCGAGCCGGCCATCGCTGCGTTGACTGCAAAGAACTGGCGTTTCTATACCTTCATCGGCAAGGGCGGCGCACGTTTCATGTGCTCCTGGGACACCGAAGAAGAACGCGTGCGCGAACTGGCGCGCGATATTCGCGAGGTCATGTCGGCCTGATCCCGCCCATGATCATTCCCACGCGCAGCAAAGGAATGTCTCCCGGGACGCTCCGCGTTCCAGCCTCACCATTATCGACAAGGTCAAGACCGCTATGACGCAGAGCGTCAGTGGCTGCATTCCCACGCAGAGCGTGGGAACGATCTTTATCTCCACATCTGCCCCACCCTGATCGTTCCCACGCTCCGCGTGGGAATGTCTCCCGGGACGCTCCGCGTTCCAGCTTCACCCTTGGCGACAGGCTGAAAACCGCTATGACGCAGAGCGTCAGTGGCTGCATTCCCACGCGGAGCGTGGGAACGATCTTAGGTCGGGAATGACTTTTCCCACTGTAGTTGCAGACGTCTCTTCTAGCACGTTCCCTACTCCGGCCTCACCCTGATCGTTCCCACGCTCTGCGTGGTAATGCATCTCGGGACGCTCCGCGTTCCATCTCATTCGCACCGCAAGATTCAAGGATCGAATCCCATGGGCCGCAACCGCTATACGATTACCGAAAGCGACAAACCGCATTTCCTGTCCTGCACCGTAATGGAGTGGTTGCCGTTATTCATTCGCCCGTACATCGTTGAGCACCTGCTCAACTGCTGGCGATATCAACAGGCTCATCATGACTTGAAGCTATACGGCTACGTGATTCTGGAAAACCACCTGCACTTCGTCGCCCAAGCACCCGATCTGAGCAAATGCCTCAGCCAGTTCAAGTCCTTCACCGCGCGACAAATCATCAATGACTTGCAAACAAAAGGCGCCGACAAAGCCTTGCAGCGCCTGCGCTTCAGCAAACGCGCGCATAAGCAGGACCGGGTGTATCAACTGTGGCAAGAAGGCACGCACGCGGAAATGGTCTACAGCGAATCGGTGATGCGCCAGAAACTTGAATACATCCACAACAACCCGGTGAAACGCGGATATGTGGATTTACCGGAGCATTGGCGTTATTCGAGTGCCAGGGACTACGCGGGAATCGAGGGTATGATCGAGGTTCAGCGCTGGTATTGAAAGGGGACGCGGAGCGTCCCGGGCGGCATTCCCACGCGGAGCGTGGGAACGATCATAAAAGCCTCAGAACTCAATCCGCACATCCCCCTTCGGCACGCTGCAGCACGACAGGATAAATCCTTCCGCCTCATCGTCCTCGGTAATCCCGCCGTTGTGCTCCATCTCCACTTCGCCGCCCAGTTTCATCACCTTGCACGTTCCGCAGATACCCATGCCGCAGGCTTTCGGGATCATCAGACCGAGCTTGGCGGCGGCTGCGTGGACGGTTTCGCCCGGGCCGACGCGGATGCTCTTGCCGGACGCGGTGAATTCAACCTGATGCAGATCCGCGGCGTCGATTTCCGGCGCATCGGCGGCTTGTTCGGCCTGTTCCACCGCGTCGGCGCGGGCCTCGGGTGGCGTGGCGCCGAAGGATTCTTCGTGATAGCGCGACATGTCGTAGCCGGCCGCTTCCAGCAGGCGTTTGACCGCGGTCATGTACGGCGTCGGGCCGCAGCAGAACACTTCGCGTTCGAGGAAGTCCGGGACCATCAGTTCGAGCATCTTGTGGTTCAGGTAACCGCGATAACCGGCCCATGGCTCACCGAGGCCGTGTTTTTCGCAGATCAGGTGCAGGCTGAAGTTGTCGATCCGCGACGCCATGTGCTCGAGTTCGCGGTGGTAAATGATGTCTTTCGGCGAGCGCGCGCTGTGCACGAACGTCATGTCAACGTTGGCGTTGGTGTCGTAGAACCAGCGCGCCATCGACATGCACGGGGTGATGCCGACGCCGCCGCTCAAATACAGAACCTTCGGGCTCGGGAAGTCGATCGCGTTGAACAGCCCGACCGGGCCGTGCACCGCCAGCTCCTGACCTTCATGCAAAGTGTCGTGCAACCAGTTGGAGACCTTGCCGCCCGGCACGCGTTTGATCGTCACCGAAAAGCTGTACGGCACCGACGGCGAGCTGGAAATCGTGTACGAGCGCATGATCGGCTGGCCTTCGATTTCCAGCTCCAGCGTGACGAACTGCCCCGGCTTGAAGAAGAACAGGATCGGCTGGTCGGCCATAAAGCAGAAGGTGCGCACATCCCAGGTTTCCTGGATGACTTTGACGCAACGGACAATGTGTCGGCCATTGGCCCAGGTCTGGGTGGTGACCGGATTCAGGAAGCTGTTGGACATGCTGTTCTCCACGGCCGACTGTCGGCCTCTTGTCGGCGATTCTGCGTATAGCGCAGACCGTGCGTTTACCTATCCGCGACATTGACATACTTATCGCGACCAGCCCTTGAACACCGGGGCTTGCGCGTCGGGAACAGATTGCGCCATGTCGCGCATGGATAAGGTTCCCCCCAGCGCCGGCCCCACACTCGCCCCAACACAAGACGACTTCTTTACACCTTGCGTAGCAACCGTTTTGCAGCACACCTGATCAGCCACTTTCGCCGGCCACGCAGAGGGCCATGAGGATTACATCGATGGACGTCACCGCAAAAATCAGCCTGGGCGATCCGCTGGAACCCGCACGCAAGGCCACCGCACAAATGCTCCAGGAGCGCGAGCGCACTTTTTCGCTGCCACAGCCGTTCTACAGCGACGAGCGCCTGTTCGATATCGATATGCAGGAGATCTTCCAAAAGGAATGGTTGATCGCCGGCATGACCTGCGAGATCCCGGCCAAGGGCAACTACCTGACCCTGCAGGTCGGCAAGAACCCGATCATCGTCATTCGCGGCGCCGAGGGCGTGGTGCACGCGTTCCACAACGTCTGCCGCCACCGTGGCTCGCGCCTGTGCACCAGTGAAAAAGGCAAAGTTGCCAAACTGGTCTGCCATTACCACCAGTGGACTTACGAACTGGACGGTCGCCTGTTGTTCGCCGGCACCGAGATGGGCGCCGACTTCGACATGAAGCAGTACGGCCTCAAACCGGTGAACGTGAAAACCGCTGGCGGTTACATCTTCATCAGCCTGGCAGAGAACCCGCCGGCCATCGATGACTTCCTGTCGACGCTCAACCATTACATGGAACCGTACGACATGGAGAACACCAAGGTGGCGATTACCACCACCTTGATGGAAAAGGCCAACTGGAAACTGGTGCTGGAAAACAACCGTGAGTGCTACCACTGCAACGCGTCGCACCCGGAACTGTTGAAAACCCTGCTGGAGTGGGACGACGTCACCGACCCGCGCGCCGATCAGGCGTTCAAGGATCACGTCGCCGCCTCCGCCGCGGCCTGGGAAGCGGAAAAGATCCCTTACGCTCACGCCAGTTTCGGCTTGCGCAACCGCATCGTGCGCATGCCGCTGCTCAAGGGCACCGTGTCGATGACCCTCGACGGCAAACAGGGCTGCGCGAAACTGATGGGCCGGATCAAGAACCCGGACCTGGGCTCGATGCGCATCCTGCACCTGCCGCACTCGTGGAACCACTGCATGGGCGACCACATCATCGTCTTCACCGTGTGGCCGATCAGCGCTCAGGAAACCATGGTCACTACCAAGTGGCTCGTGCACAAGGATGCGGTGGAAGGTGTCGATTACGACGTCGAGCGCATGCGCCAGGTGTGGGACGCGACCAACGATCAGGACCGGCGTCTGGCGGAGGAAAACCAGCGCGGGATCAACTCCACCGCTTACCAACCGGGGCCTTATTCGAAGACCTATGAATTCGGCGTGGTCAACTTCGTCGATTGGTACAGCGAGCGGATGTTGAACAACCTCGGGGCAGAGCCTGCGCCTTACCTCAAAGGTGTACCGGTTCAGGGCTGATCAGGAGCATAAGATCGCAGCCTGCGGCGGCTCCTACAGGTGGAATGCATCCCCTGTGGGAGCGAGCCTGCTCGCGAAGGCGTCCTGACCCACGCTACATCTTTCAGTTGATCAATTTCCGACCAATCACCTCCGCCCCCATACCCACCAAGCCCTCCAGCCTTCCGCAAACAAGTTATCCACATACCCGCCCACAGCAAATGGGGGTAACTGTGGATGAGTCAAAAAATATCTTGCTGATTTGCAAAGAAAAATCGTGACTTATCCATAAGCATGGTTTCTGAAAACGATTGGTTGTTTTTTGATCGAATCGCTGTAGACCTAGTATTTAAAGGCCTCTAGCAGATAGCAAACACGTTATCCACAGAAGCGCCAACAGAGATCGGGGGTAACTTTGGCTGGCCTGTGGAAAAAACCGTGCGGACGGGGAAAAGTGCTCTTGCGGGACGCTTTCTTTGCTTGGATAGCTCATTTGATCAGGAAATGATCAACCTTCCGTAAGCCTTGTTCCATATGGCCTACAGCTGATAGCGAACATCTTATCCACAGAAGCGCCAACAGAGATTGGGGGCAAGTTCTCGATTTATACCGAGGGAAAAGCCTCACAAATCCGTGAGTTACGCTGATCGTTTTTTGATCTTATGGCTGGAAGGCTTGAATGGCGTGGGGTGCGCGGAAGGGCGAACACGTTATCCACAGCTTCGCCAACAGGGAATGTGGGTAAGCCGCTTCCCCTCACCCCAACCCTCTCCCAGAGGGAGAGGGGGCCGACCGCGTCGACTGGTGAGGTTACATCGACCTGAAACATTGTATTGATCTCAGGCTTGGCCAGACCAAGGCCACCGCCATGTCGCAGGTCGGTGTACTTGGCCAATTCGCCGCGGTAGGTCCCCTCTCCCTCTGGGAGAGGGCTAGGGTGAGGGGCTTTTCAGCGGACAACGCCTTCTTCAATCAGCAACTTCAGAATCGCTTCAGCCCCAGCCTGCGCGGTAACGCCCTTAAGCACCTGCCCCCCGCCGCCACTGGCCTTGGCCGTCGCTGCTTTCATCCGGTCGGCGCCGCTCTTGGCCTTGATCACCTTCAAGCGCTTGGGCCGTGGCTTGGCCGGTTGCAGCGTGGCGACGGCCAACAATTGGTCCTCCACCACTTCAACGTCATCGGCGGCCAATTCGCCCCGTCGTGCCGGGCCGTACGCGCTCTGCCGAGGCTTTGGCGCGGCGTTATCCACAGTGGCCAGAAACGGCAGTTTGACCTTCAAGCGGCGTCGCTGCCCGCGCGGCAACGCTTGCAGGACCAGCGCCGACCCGTCATTGATCGATTCGACCTGCGCCAGGCCCACCACCAGCGGCCAGCCCAGACCTTCGGCCAGCAGGAACGGCAACATCCCCGAACCTTCCCCGGTTTCTGCCTGACTGCCGGTCAGCACCACTTGCGCCCCGGCATCGCGCAGGTATGCGGTCAGCGCCGGCAAGGCATCGGCGCCGGCGGGTTGTTCCAGCACATGCAGCTGTTCCAGGCCCATGCCCAGATAGGCACGCAGTGCCGGTTCGGCAACATCACCGGCGTGCAGCACTTGCAGGTTATCCCCAGCCAGTTGCAGGCCCAGTTCCACCGCGCGCGCATCCTGATCGGCGCGCCGTGGCCGACCCGAGGTCGGGTGAGCGCCGATTGAAACCAGACTGATAACGTTCGTGTTCATAGGGTTTCCTTACGCCGCATCGCGCTTGGCTTCGTTGCGGTAAGCCGCGACCGCTTCGATCAACGCTTGCAGAATCTCTGCGCTTTCGCCGATCACCGAAAGGTCGGCACGCTTGATCATGTCGCAACCCGGATCGTGGTTGATCGCCACCACCTTGTCGCAGGCGCCAATGCCTTGCAGGTGCTGGATCGCGCCGGAGATACCCACAGCCACATAGACCCGCGCAGTGACCCAGGTGCCGGACGCGCCGACCTGGCGATCCCGGGCCATGAAGCCATCGTCCACCGCAACCCGCGAAGCGCCTTCGGTGGCGCCGAGGGCTGCGGCGGTTTCGTGGAACAACTGCCAGTCCTTGACGCCGTTACCGCCGGAGAAGATGAACTCGGCTTCGGCCATCGGAATCGCCGCCGGATCTACCGCCACTGCGCCGAGATCTTCGATGCGCGACAAGCTGCGCGCAACGCTTGTGGATAACTCCACTGGCAACGCTTCGTGACGAGTTTCGCTGACCGGTTCTGCGCATTCGGCAGCGGCGAGAATCAACCGCGCCACTGGACGCGCCAGGTCTTGCAATCCGGCCCCGGCGCGGCCGATGCACTCCTGATCCTTGACCTGCCAGACCCGCGTGGCCGGGCGCTCACCCAACGCTGCAGCAAAGCGCCGGCCGAGTTCGCCGCCACCGCTGCGGCTGTCCGGCAGCAACCAGTGACGCGGGTTGAATTGGTTATCCACAGCGCGCAAGCCCTGCACCCGTTGTTCCGGTGCATAACCGCTGAATTCCTCGCCTGCCAGCACCAGCAGGCGATCGACGCCAGCAGTTTCGAAAGCGCTTTCCTTGTGCTCGCCGAACACCACAGCAAGCACCGCACCATCGCTGCCGGCCAGTTGGTGAGCGAGGCCGAGCAGATCGCGGTCGTGGCTGCTCAGGCGACCACCGACCATATCCGGCACCACACTGATGTAGAACGCCGGGGCCGGTACCTGATGCAGCGGCAACTGCACTTCAACAGCAGCCGAGCGTTTGACCGCCCCACCCTGCTGCGCACCGCTGCGGTCAATGCGTTTGATGCCGTTGGGGCCGATAAAACCCATGCCGTGCAGATTCTTGCGGATGACGCCATTGGGCCCCATCCAGCTGTGCTGCGCCGGTTGCATCGCCGCGTGCAGTGGGTGCAAACGGTTACGGGCAATCCATTCGGCGCGCGGGTCGCGGCGGATAATGTCGCTCATCAGTGCACCTCCGCAGGTTCACGTTTGGCCGGCGTGGCAGGCTTGCTTGGCGCGGCGTCCTCGAGCAACGCGTCGGCGACCAGTTCGGCGATGTCCTTGATCAGCGGACGCGGTTCGACCACGCCTTCGAGCATCGCCGTGCACTGTGGACAACCCACCGCCACCAGTTCGGCGCCGGTTTCGCGGATGTCTTCCATGCGCATGTCGGGGATGCGCTGCTTGCCCGGAATGTCAGTGATCGGCGCGCCGCCGCCACCGCCGCAGCAGCGCGAGCGGAAGCCGGAACGTTGCATCTCTTTGACTTCGATGCCGAGGGCACGCAGCACTTCGCGCGGCGCTTCGTACTCGCCGTTGTAGCGGCCCAGGTAGCACGGATCGTGATAGGTCACGCTGTTGCCTTTGTGCTGGCCGAGGTTGAGCGCGCCGGCCTGAATGATCTCGGCCATGTAGCTGCTGTGGTGCTGCACCAGGTAGTTGCCATCGAAGGCGCCGTACTCGTTTTTCAGCACATGGAAACTGTGCGGATCGCAGGTGACGATGCGGTTGAAGCTGTATTTGGCCAACGTCTGGATGTTGCGCTTGGCCAGCAACTGGAACGTAGCCTCGTCGCCGAGACGCCGCGCCACATCACCACTGTCGCGCTCTTCGAGGCCGAGCACGGCGAAGTCGATGTTTGCCGCTTTCAGCACTTTGACGAACGCGCGCAGGGTGCGCTGGTTGCGCATGTCGAAGGCGCCGTCGCCGACCCAGAACAGCACGTCGGTGGATTTCTTCTCACTGAGCAGATTGAGGTTCAGATCCGCCGCCCAGTTCATCCGCCCGCCCGGGGCGAAACCGCCGGGGTTATCGGTGGCGATCAGGTTTTCGAGGACTTCGGCACCCTTGTTCGGCGTCGCACCTTTTTCCAGGGTCAGATGCCGGCGCATGTCGACGATCGCATCGACGTGCTCGATCATCATCGGGCACTCCTCGACGCAGGCACGGCAGGTGGTGCAAGACCACAGGGTTTCGGCGTCGACCAGACCGTTGACGATCGGTTGATGCGGACTGCCGCCATGCTCGCCGATCGGTTTGCCTGGATACGGGCTGCCGGCGAACTTCGCGTCGGTGCCGCCGGCGAGGCCAACGACCATGTCCTGAATCAGTTTTTTCGGGTTCAGCGGCTGGCCGGCGGCGAAGGCCGGGCAAGCCGCTTCGCACTTGCCGCACTGCACGCAGGCGTCGAAACCGAGCAACTGGTTCCAGGTGAAATCCTTGGGTTTTTCCACGCCCAGCGGCGCATCGGGATTGTTCAGGTCCAGCGGTTTCAAACCGGTCGAGCGCCCGCCGCCGAAGCGTTCCGGGCGACGGTGCCAGGCCAGGTGCAGCGCACCGGCAAAGGCGTGCTTCATCGGCCCGCCCCAGGTCATGCCGAAGAACAGCTCCGCCACGCCCCACAGCACGCCAACACCGAGGATGGCGGCGAGCAGCCAGCCGCCGAAGTTTTCCGGCAGGATCCCGGCGACCGGAAGGGTCACCAGGAAAAACGACGCGGAGAAGGCCAGCAGGCTTTTCGGCAGGCGCATCCACGGGCCTTTCGACAGACGTGCAGGCGGATTGACACGGCGCAGATACATGAAGATCGCGCCGACAAACATCACCGCCGACATCAGCAGCAAGGCGTAGCCGAGGATGCGGTTATGCAGGCCGAAACCGTGCACCAGAATGGCCAGCACAATCGACGCCACCGCACCGCCCGCCGTGGCGACGTGGGTGTTGGCAATGTATTTGTCCCGCGCGACGACGTGGTGCAGGTCGACCATGTAGCGCTTGGGCATGGCCAGCAGACCGCCGAGCAGATCGACCTTCGCCGCCCGCCCCCGGCGCCACATGTTCATCCGCCGCAACGCGCCGAGGACCGCAAGGCCCAGCGCTGCGAACAACAGGATTGGAAGAAGGGTGTTCAACATGGTGAAGCTCCCACCAGACAGCCTGGAGAAACACGGCGTTCGATGATCGTTCCCACGCTCTGCGTGGGAATGAATCCCGTGACGCTCTGCGTCACAAAGGACGCGGAGCGTCCCTGGTTGCATTCCCACGCGGAGCGTGGGAACGATCAGTTAACGTGTCTTAGAAATCCTTGCAGAGTCGCAGGGCGTCATAGATCGCGGCGTGGGTATTACGCTGCGCCACACAGTCGCCGATGCGGAACAGCAAGTAGCCGTCGCCCGCCTCGCTCAGCGAAGGTTGCGGCTGGATCGCGAACAGCGCTTCGACGTCGATCTGGCCCTTGTTGCGCGAGCCGTCCTTGAGGGCGTAGTAGATTTCCTCGTCCGGGCGCACGCCGTTTTCGACGACCACCTGATCGACCACCCGTTCCTCTTTCGCGCCGGTGTATTCGTTCTCCAGCACCGCGATCAGCTTGTCGCCTTCGCGGTAGACCTTCTCCAGCATCATGTCGCCGGTCATGATCACTTCTTTCGGATACATGCTGCGGTAGTAGGTCGGGAACGATGTGCCGCCGATGGCCACGCCAGGTTTGATGTCGTCGGTGACGATCTCGACCTGGCTGCCCTTGTCGGCGAGGAAGTCGGCGACCGACATGCCGGTGAACTCGCAAATGGTGTCGTAGACCAGCACGTTCTTGCCCGGCGCAACCTTGCCGTCGAGCACGTCCCAGCTGCTGACCACCAGCCCTTCGGCCGCGCCCCAGTGTTCGTTCTGCTCAAGGTACGGATGACCGCCAACCGCCAGCACCACCACGTCCGGACGCAGGTCCATGATGGTGTCGGCATCCGCCGCCGTGCCCAGGCGCAGATCGACTTTCAGCCGCGCCAGTTCCAGCTGGAACCAGCGGGTGATGCCGGCGATCTGGTCACGCTGCGGTGCTTTCGATGCGGTGGTGATCTGCCCGCCGATGAATTCTTTCTTCTCGAACAGCGTGACGTCGTGGCCACGCTCGGCAGCCACGCGCGCGGCTTCCATCCCGGCCGGGCCGGCACCGACGATCACCACCTTGCGTTTCGGCCCGGTGGATTTCTCGATGATGTGCGGCACGCCCATGTATTCACGGGAGGTCGCGGCGTTCTGGATGCACAGCACGTCCAGACCCTGATACTGACGGTCGATGCAATAGTTGGCGCCGACGCACTGCTTGATCTGGTCGATCTGGCCCATCTTGATCTTGGCGATCAGGTGCGGGTCAGCGATGTGCGCGCGGGTCATGCCGACCATGTCGACGTAACCGCCCTCAAGGATGCGCGTGGCCTGGTTCGGGTCCTTGATGTTCTGCGCGTGCAACACCGGCACCTTGACCACTTCCTTGATCCCGGCAGCCAGGTGCAGGAACGGCTCCGGTGGATAACTCATGTTCGGAATAACGTTGGCCAGGGTGTTGTGGGTATCGCAACCCGAGCCGACCACGCCGATGAAATCGAGCATGCCGGTGTCGTCGTAATACTTGGCGATCTGCTTCATGTCCTCGTGGGACAAGCCGTCCGGGTGGAACTCGTCACCGCACAGGCGCATGCCCACGCAGAAGTCGTCACCGACCTCGGCGCGCACGGCTTTCAGCACTTCCAGGCCGAACTTCATCCGCCCTTCGAAGGTGCCGCCCCATTCATCGGTACGCTTGTTGACGCGCGGGCTCCAGAACTGGTCGATCATGTGCTGGTGCACTGCCGACAGTTCGACGCCATCGAGGCCACCGGCCTTGGCCCGGCGCGCGGCCTGGGCGTAGTTGCCGATCACTCGCCAGATCTCTTCCGGCTCGATGGTTTTGCAAGTGGCGCGGTGCACCGGTTCACGGATGCCCGAGGGCGACATCAAGGTCGGCCAGTTGAAACCGTCCCAGCGCGAGCGCCGGCCCATGTGGGTAATCTGGATCATGATCTTGGCGCCATGCTTGTGCATGGCGTCGGCCAGATTCTGGAAGTGCGGAATGATCCGGTCGGTGGACAGATTGACCGAACTCCACCATTCCTGTGGGCTGTCGATCGCCACCACGGACGAACCGCCGCAGATGGCCAGGCCGATACCGCCCTTGGCTTTCTCTTCGTAGTATTTGACGTAGCGGTCGGTGGTCATGCCACCGTCAGTCGCGTAGACCTCGGCGTGCGCGGTGCTGAGCACGCGGTTGCGGATGGTCAGTTTGCCGATCTGGATCGGCTGGAACATTGCTTCGAAAGCCATGGCACGGTCCTCGGCTTACAACGGCTTGACGATGAACAAGCCGTCATCGTGGCCCTCTTCGGAGCCTCCGTAGACTTGTTCGGCGACAGTACGGATCTTGCTGCCACGGGCTTCGAGAATCTGGTCCATGGCGCCGGCGAACCAGCCGGTGAACATGTAATCGACCTTGCGCCCGACCTTGCCGTAGACATAGACGAATGCCGAGTGCTCGAGCTTGACGCTGGCGGTGCCTTTGTCGAGGTCGATGTCCTGGATCTTGAACAGACCCCAGCCGCGCTGCGACAGGCGCTTCATGTAGTGTTCGAACACCGCGACGCCCTCCAGGCCGTGGCATTCGGCTTCCTTTTCACACCAGTGCCAGGCGGATTTGTAGCCGGCCTTGTAGAGGATCTCGGCATAGGCTTCAGCGCCGAGCACTTCCTCGATGCCCATGTGGTTGTTGACGAAAAAGTGACGCGGCACATACAGCATTGGCAGGGCGTCGGAGGTCCAGACACCGGTCTCGCTGTCGACTTCGATAGGCAATTGCGGGGCGATCTTGGCCATGGAAACTTAACTCCAGAAAAATGATGGTTCAGTGTTGGCCGCGGCCCTCACCCCAACCCTCTCCCGCAGGAGAGGGGGCAGATCGGCGGCGGTCTTGAGAAAGCGTTATTCGCCCCAGACGTTCTTAAGAACGCTTACCCAGTTCTCGCCCATGATCTTGCGCACCACGCGCTCGGAATGGCCGCGCTTGAGCAGGGTTTCGGTGAGGTTGGGGAATTCGCCGACGGTGCGGATGCCCAGGGGGTTGATGATCTTGCCGAAGCTGGTCAGGCGGCGGGCGTAACCCTTGTCGTGGGTCAGGTATTCGAAGAAGTCCTGGCCGTGACCCTGAGTGAAATCGGTGCCGATACCGATGGCGTCTTCGCCAACGATGTTCATGGTGTATTCGATCGCTTCGGCGTAATCGTCGATGGTCGAATCGATGCCCTTGGCGAGGAACGGCGCGAACATGGTCACGCCGACAAACCCGCCGTGGTCGGCAATGAACTTCAGCTCGGCATCGGACTTGTTGCGCGGGTGCTCTTTGAGACCCGACGGCAGGCAGTGCGAGTAGCAGACCGGTTTTTTCGATTCGAGAATGACTTCTTCAGATGTCTTGGAACCGACGTGGGACAGGTCGCACATGACGCCGACGCGGTTCATCTCGGCAACGATCTCGCGACCGAAACCTGACAGGCCGCCATCACGCTCGTAGCACCCGGTGCCGACCAGATTCTGGGTGTTGTAGCACATCTGCACGATGCCAACGCCGAGCTGCTTGAACACCTCGACATAGCCGATCTGGTCTTCGAAAGCGTGGGCATTCTGGAAGCCGAAGAGGATACCGGTCTTGCCCTGCTCCTTGGCCCGACGGATGTCGGCGGTGGTGCGCACCGGCATCACCAGATCGCTGTTCTCACGGATCAGTTTCTGGCTGGCAGCAATGTTGTTCACGGTCGCCTGAAAGCCTTCCCACACCGACACAGTGCAGTTCGCCGCCGTCAGACCGCCCTTGCGCATGTCTTCGAACAGCTCGCGGTTCCATTTGGCAATGATCAGACCGTCGATAACGATGCTGTCGGCGTGTAATTCGGCTGGGCTCATCAGGCGTCCCCTTATTGGCGATTCATGCGCCGAATCGTCTGCCGGCGCTTTGGGGCCAGCATATGCCTCGGTGCCGGGGCGCCCGGGTGCAAAAACGACAGGGGAATTGCCGAAAGCGTCAATCCGCGACAAAGGGTCGTCAGCCGCCCTCCTCGGCTGGCTGTTCAAGCCCGCGCGCTTGCGCCAGAATCTGCCGCAGCCTGCACCTACCAACGGATTAGAGCGACCCCAATGAAATCGATCTTCCTCGCCCTGGCACTGATTGCGACCGGCGCCCACGCCGCCGAAGAATCCGAGAACAACCCGTGCGACGCGGTGGAAAACGACATCCAGACCCTGGAATGCTCCGCCTACAGCCGCAGCACCGCCGAAGACCTGCTCAAAGACAACTACGCCAGCCTCAGCGAACGCATGCAGACCGCCTACGGCAAGAACCCGACGCAACTGGCCGACATCACCGCCAAACTGAAAACCGCCCAGCAACAATGGTTGAAGACGCGGGATGCGGATTGCGCGGTGGAAGCGTTCCCGGCAACGGCGGGGAGCAAGGCGTTCACCATTGCGCAGAATGATTGTGTCGCGCGGATGAGTGATGAACGGTCGGAGTTTTTGGAGTCGATCGGGCAGGAGTGAGTGTTTGAGCTGTAAGCTGAACCTCTTAAGCCAGTCTAAGGATTCCCATGAACATCTGCGGCATTGAAATCAAAGGCAGCGAAGCGATCATCGCCGTGGCGGCGCTCGACGGTTCGACGTTGAGCCACGTCCCTCTCGCCACGAAGAAGATTGCTCTGGATGACGATGACGAGGCGGCGAACGTGCGGCGGTTTGCGGCGCAGGTGGCGTCGTTTGTGCGGGAAAACTCGGTGGACCGAATCGCGATCAAAAAGCGCAGCAAAAAGGGCGAGTTTGCCGGTGGGCCGACGACGTTCAAGATCGAGGGCGTGTTTCAGTTGCTTGATGGTTGTGAGGTGACACTGCTGTCGCCACAGACGATCAACGCGCAGGCCAAGAAGCACAATTTCGAACTGCCCGGGACGTTGAACAAATATCAGCATGAGGCTTACAAGGCGGCGTGTTCGGCGTTGGTGAAGAAATAACCCGATTCCCGAAATCACCTTCGAACCTGTGAGAGCGGGCTTGCCCGCGATGGCGGTGTGTCCGGCAATAACAATGTTGGATGTGCTGGCCTCATCGCGGGCAAGCCCGCTCCCACAGGGTTCTAGGGTGTTGCTGAAACCATTCACGCCTGCGCGGTACGCCGGTCTTCGCGGGGGCAGCGGGCGAAACGCGCGCGATAACTGCGGGTGAAATACGACGGTGATTCAAACCCGCAGGCAATGCTGACTTCGAGCACGCTCATGTCGGTCTGGCGCAACAGTTGCCGGGCCTTTTCCAGCCTCAACCGCAGATAGAAGTTGCTCGGCGTATCGTTCAGGTGCAGCCGGAATAACCTCTCCAGTTGCCGCCGGGTCACCTTGATCGACTCCGCCAGTTGCAGCGTGGTCAGCGGCGGTTCGCTGTGCTGTTCCATCTCGCCGATCACCTGCACCAGTTTCTTGTTGTTGATCCCGTAACGCGTGGCGACTTCCATGCGCTGGTGATCCTTGCGCGGGCGGATGCGCCCGAGCACAAACTGCTCGCTGACCTGAATCGCCAGTTGCGCGCCGTGGGCCTGGGCGATCAGGTCGAGCATCAGATCAATCGAGGCCGTACCTCCCGCCGAGGTGATCCGCCGCCGGTCGATCTCAAACAGTTCCTGGGTCACGCTGAGCTGTGGATAAGACTCCTTGAACGCATCGATCGCCTCCCAGTGCAGGGTCAGGCGATGGCCATCGAGCAGGCCCGCTTCGGCGAGGACGAAGCTGCCGGTGTCGATGGCGCCGAGGGTTACGCCGTCCTTGTCCAGCCTGCGCAACCAGTGCTCCAGCGTCGGCGTGATGAACTTCAGCGGTTCGAAGCCGGCCACCACCAGCAAGGTCGCGCCTTTCTTCAGCGGCTCCAGTGCCGCATCGGCGTTGACCGACATGCCGTTGCTCGCCAGTACCGCGCCGCCATCGGCGCTGAGCACATGCCAGCGGTACAACTCGCCGCGAAAGCGGTTGGCCACGCGCAACGGTTCGATCGCGGAAATAAAGCCGATGGCGGAGAACCCCGGCATCAGCAAAAAGTAGAAATCCTGGGGCATGGGCGCACTCGGTTGGCGGGTCGCGTGGCTCGTTGATACGCCGATTATCGGCGGCGTTCAAGCGTGCAGGTCGCTACAGTGCAAATGCCAGTCGCCGCAGTGCGCTTTCACGGGTGCATAGCTGCGTAACTTGGCCTCACCGGCGCGCAGATGCCGGGAACCACAATAATCGAACTGCCGAGGAACCCGACATGAAACGACTGATCAGCAGCTGCGTTCTTGCACTCAGCGGTACCGCTTTCTTCAGCACCGGCGTGATGGCGGCCGAACCGGCCTCCTGCAAGAACGTACGCATGGGCGTGGTCAACTGGACTGACGTGATCGCCACCAGTGCCATGACCCAGGTCCTGCTCGACGGCCTCGGCTACAGCACCAAACAGACCAGCGCCTCGCAGCAGATCATCTTTGCCGGGATTCGCGATCAGCGCCTGGACTTGTTCCTCGGCTACTGGAACCCGCTGATGACCCAGACCATCACGCCATTCGTCGAGGCCAATCAGGTCAAAGTGCTCGAAGCACCGAGCCTGAAAGACGCCCGCGCCACCCTCGCCGTGCCGACCTATCTGGCTGACAAGGGCCTGAAAACCTTCGCTGACATCGCCAAATTCGAGAAGGAATTGGGGGGCAAGATCTACGGCATCGAGCCAGGCTCAGGTGCCAACACGCAGATCAAAGCGATGATCGCCAAGAACCAGTTTGGTCTGGGCAAATTCCAGCTGGTCGAATCGAGCGAGGCCGGCATGCTCGCCGCCGTCGATCGCGCCGTGCGCCGCAAGGAAGCCGTAGTGTTCTTCGGCTGGGCGCCGCACCCGATGAACGTCAATATCCAGATGACCTATCTGACTGGTAGCGAAGACGCCCTCGGCCCGAACGAAGGCATGGCCACGGTGTGGACGGTCACGTCACCGAAGTACGCCGAGCAATGTCCGAACATCGGCCGCCTGCTGACCAACCTGACGTTCACCGCTGAATCCGAGAGCCGGATGATGCAGCCGCTGCTCGATCACAAGGATGCCTTCGAGTCGGCGAAGCAGTGGCTCAAGGATCACCCCGAAGACAAACAGCGCTGGCTTGAAGGTGTGACGACTTTCGATGGCAAACCGGCTGCTGAAAACCTCCAGCTGACCAGCAAATAACCCTTTTTTGAACCCCCTCTCCCAGATGGGAGAGGCCACTGAACCACGCTTCGCATCCCCGCCACGGGCTGCGGACAGACCCATCACGCCTGAAGGAAACGCACCATGAACCACGACGTCATCATCACCTGCGCACTCACCGGTGCTGGCGACACGACCGCCAAGAGCCCACACGTGCCGGTCACCCCGAAACAGATTGCCGCTGCTGCGGTGGAAGCGGCCAAGGCCGGCGCCACCGTCGTGCACTGCCATGTGCGCGACCCGCAGACCGGCAAGTTCAGCCGTGACGTGGCGCTGTACCGCGAAGTGATGGAGCGCATCCGCGAGGCGGACGTCGACATCATCGTCAACCTCACCGCCGGGATGGGCGGCGACCTGGAAATCGGCCCTGGCGAGAAGCCGATGGAGTTCGGCCCGAACACCGATCTGGTCGGTCCGCTGACCCGTCTCGCCCACGTTGAAGAACTGCTGCCGGAAATCTGCACCCTCGATTGCGGCACGCTGAACTTCGGCGACGGCGACACCATTTACGTCTCTACCCCGGCGCAACTGCGCGCCGGCGCCAAGCGCATCACCGAACTGGGGGTGAAGGCCGAGCTGGAGATTTTCGATACCGGGCATCTGTGGTTCGCCAAGCAGATGATCAAGGAAGGCTTGCTCGACAACCCGCTGTTTCAACTGTGCCTGGGCATCCCGTGGGGCGCGCCGGCCGACACCACCACGATGAAAGCCATGGTCGACAACCTGCCCGCCGACGCGGTGTGGGCCGGCTTCGGCATCGGCCGCATGCAGATGCCGATGGCGGCGCAAGCGGTGCTGCTGGGCGGCAACGTGCGGGTCGGGCTGGAGGACAACCTGTGGCTGGACAAAGGCGTGCTGGCGACCAATGGCCAATTGGTTGAACGCGCCACGGAAATCCTCAGCCGCCTCGGTGCCCGCGTGCTGACGCCGGCCGAAGGTCGCAAAAAAATGGGCCTGACCCAGCGCGGCTGAACCTCACCTTATTTCCCTGTGAACATAAATTTTGTGGTGAGGGGATTTATCCCCGATGGGTGGCGAAGCCGCCCCAAAACCTGACAACCCGGGGCATCAGATAGACCGAGAGCACAGGTTTTACGACTGCTTCGCAGCCGATCGGGGATAAATCCCCTCGCCACGAGAACAGAGTTTCCACAGGGATCACCGAACTCTCTCCAGGAAATCGTCATGCGCTTTATCACCGAAATCAAAACCTTCGCCGCTCTCGGCAGTGGTGTCATCGGCAGTGGCTGGGTCGCCCGCGCCCTCGCCCACGGACTTGATGTAGTGGCCTGGGACCCGGCGCCCGGCGCCGAGGCGGCATTGCGCCAACGCGTGGCCAATGCCTGGGGCGCGCTGGAAAAAAACGGCCTGGCGCCGGGTGCTTCGCAGGATCGTCTGCGCTTTGTCGCAACCATCGAGGAATGTGTGCGTGACGCCGATTTCATCCAGGAAAGCGCCCCGGAACGGCTGGAACTGAAGCTCGACCTGCACAGCAAGATCAGCGCCGCCGCCAAGCCCGATGCGCTGATCGGCTCCAGCACTTCAGGCCTTTTGCCCAGCGAGTTCTATGAGAGTTCGACGCACCCTGAACGCTGCGTGGTCGGGCATCCGTTCAACCCGGTTTATCTGTTGCCGCTGGTGGAAGTGGTCGGCGGCAGAAACACCGCGCCGGAGGCGGTGCAAGCGGCGATGCAAGTCTACCAATCCCTCGGCATGCGCCCGCTGCATGTGCGCAAGGAAGTGCCGGGTTTCATCGCCGACCGATTGCTCGAAGCGCTGTGGCGCGAAGCGCTGCACCTGGTCAACGACGGTGTCGCGACGACTGGCGAAATCGACGATGCGATTCGCTTTGGCGCCGGTCTGCGCTGGTCGTTCATGGGCACTTTCCTGACTTACACCCTGGCCGGCGGCGATGCCGGCATGCGCCACTTCATGTCGCAATTCGGCCCGGCGTTGCAGTTGCCGTGGACGTATCTGCCGGCACCGGAGCTGACCGACAAGTTGATCGATGATGTGGTCGATGGCACCACCGATCAGCTCGGTCGGCACAGCATTTCGGCGCTGGAGCGCTATCGTGATGACTGTTTGCTGGCGGTGCTCGAGGCGGTGAAAACCACCAAGGAAAAGCATGGAATGAGTTTCAGCGAGTAATGCGTATGACATGGCACCGCTGCCCTCACCCTAACCCTCTCCCGGAGGGAGAGGGGACTGACCGAGGTGTTTTTGCAAGCTACGCCGACTTGACCACTGCGTCGAACTCTGGACTTGAAAGGCTCGAAAATCGGCTCCCTTTCCCCCTCGCCCCCTTGGGGGAGAGGGCTGGGGTGAGGGGGTTGCTCTTGATCTTCACCCATCAACTGCGGAAACCGAAACCATGCCCCACCTCACCACCTACCAAACCACCATCATCCCCGACTGGGTCGACTACAACGGCCACCTGCGCGACGCCTTTTACTTGCTTATCTTCAGCTACGCCACCGACGCGCTGATGGACCGCCTCGGCATGGACAGCAGCAACCGCGAGGCCAGCGGCCACTCGCTGTTCACCCTCGAACTGCACCTCAATTATCTGCACGAAGTGAAACTCGACACCGAGGTGGAAGTGCGCACGCAAATCATCGGCTATGACAGCAAGCGCCTGCACCTCTATCACAGCCTGCACAAGGTCGGCGATGAGCAAGAGTTGGCCGGCAATGAACAGATGCTTTTGCACGTCGACCTCGCCGGCCCGCGCTCGGCTCCGTTCAGCCCCGATACGTTGCATCGCTTGCAGGCCATCGTCGCGGATCAGACCGACCTGCCCGCTCCCGCTTACATCGGCCGCGTGATCGCGCTGCCACCCGCTCGGTAAATCCCCACTGCCAAGGAGCCGCCATGAACACCGCCGTTGCTGTTGCCGATTTTCGTACTTATCCGTTGATCAGCGCGCTCGGTGGCGTGCAGGGTTTGGCGGATCGCGTTGTCATCGAATGGGCTGACGGGCGTGTCAGCCCGTTTCACCACGTATGGCTGCGCGACAATTGCCCGTGTGATCAATGTGTCTACAGCGTCACTCGCGAGCAGGTTTTCGAGAGCGTCGATGCCGCAGAGGATTTGCGACCGCTGGCCACGCGCATCGACAGCGATGGTTGCCTGCGCATCGACTGGCAGGATGGTCACCTGAGCCGCTTCGATCCGGGCTGGTTGCGCGCACATGCCTATGACGATGAATCCCGCGCCGAACGCCTGGCCGGCAAACCGCAGCCCCATTTGTGGCACAGCGATCTGCAGTTGCCGGTGTTCGACTACATCGCGCTGATGAACGACAACGCCGCGCTGCTGCAATGGTTGCTCGCCTTACGCGACATCGGCCTGACCCAAGTGCGCGGCGTGCCCACCGAGCCGGGCTCGCTGAAGCTCATCGCGCAGCGGATTTCCTTCATTCGCGAAAGCAATTTCGGCGTGCTGTTCAATGTGCAATCCAAAGCCGACGCCGACAGCAACGCCTACACCGCCTTCAACCTGCCATTGCACACGGATTTGCCGACACGAGAGCTGCAACCGGGGCTGCAATTTCTGCATTGCCTGGTGAATGATGCCGAGGGTGGCGAAAGTATTTTCGTCGATGGTTTTGCGATCGCCGACGCCTTGCGTCAGGAGGAGCCGCAGCTGTTTGAGGCTCTGTGCGAAATCCCTGTGGAATTTCGCAACAAGGACCGGCACAGCGACTATCGCTGCCTGGCGCCGATCATCGCTGTGGATGCGCTGGGCCGGGTGGCGGAGATTCGCATGGCCAACTTTCTGCGCGGGGCGTTCGATACGTCGGTGGCGCAGATGCCGCTGCTGTATCGAGCCTATCGGCGCTTTATTGCGATGACCCGCGAGCCGCGGTTTCGGCTGATGCAGCGGCTCAAGCCGGGCGAGTTGTGGTGCTTTGACAACCGCCGCACGCTGCATGCGCGCAATGCCTTTGACCCAGCGACCGGGGCGCGGCATTTTCAGGGCTGCTATGTCGACCGGGATGAGTTGTTGTCGCGGATTCTGGTGTTGCAACGTTGAACCGCGTCATCGTTCTTCGCGAGCAGGCTCGCTCCCACATTGGAATGCATTTCAACTGTGGGAGCGAGCTTGCTCGCGAAAGCGTCAGTCCAAACAACGCGCTACTAACTGAATCACAGGCAAAAAAAACTCCGATCAAGCCGTGACAGGATCGGAGCTGAGGAGGGTACTGTTGAGGAGCTGCCAGGCGAGGGTGACCAAACCTTCGTGAAGCGAGCTGGAGCCAGTGTGCCTAGTCGCCCATCCAGTCGGTTAGCCGAAAACGACCTGTTCATAGTCGTCCCGGCCACCGCGACAAAACGCCCTTGCCGCGTCCGGTCGGGGCCACCAGAATCGAGCCAAGACCTCCGTTGCCACAGAAGGATTTGCGTAATGATGTACGCCGATTTGATTGACCAGGAAGATCTGTTGGGCCAGCTCAAGGCCTTGGGTATTCAGGTGCCGAGCGGTACCACCGCCGAGCAGGCCTGCGAGTGTGCGGTGCGCGGCCTGGACAATGTTCGCGCATTTGAACTGCGCAAGATGGTCAAGGACATGTACACCAGCGGCGCCAGCATTCAGCCGGCGGTGCGTCAGGCGATCGACAAGCAATTGTTGCCGGCCCTCTCGGATTACCAGCAGTCCCACAGCGCCTGAGAAACCCCTTCGCGAGCAGGCTCGCTCCCACCTGACCGTTCCCACGCTCTGCGTGGGAACGGTCAGACTCGGTCTACAGCCTTACGCTGGCAAACGTCGACTCATTGCGCGCCTGACTCAGCGCCGACATCGGCCCCGAGAGCGGCGACATCACGATGGCCTGCGGCAGCGGCAGCATCGCTACCTGCTGGGTGGTGTTGGAGCCCACGCGTTCGTCACGCGGCGGGATGCCGAAGTATTCGCGGTAGCACTTGGAGAAGTGCGGCGTGGAGACGAAACCACACACCGACGCCACTTCGATGATCGACATCGGCGTCTGCTTGAGCAGTTGCCGGGCGCGGATCAGGCGCAGCTTCAGGTAATAGCGTGACGGCGAGCAGTGCAGGTATTTCTGGAACAACCGCTCCAGCTGTCGACGCGACACCGCGACATACACCGCCAGTTCATCCAGATCGATCGGCTCTTCAAGATTGGCTTCCATCAGCGCGACGATTTCCTGCAACTTCGGCTGGTTGGTGCCGAGCATGTGCTTGAGCGGCACGCGCTGGTGATCCTGTTCGTTGCGGATGCGCTCGTAGACGAACATTTCCGAGATCGCTGCCGACAGTTCACGACCGTGATCGCGACTGATCAGGTGCAGCATCATGTCCAGCGGCGCGGTGCCGCCGGAGCTGGTGAAGCGGTTACGGTCGAGGGTGAACAAACGTGTGCTCATGGCCACGCGCGGGAAGGCTTCCTGCATCGCCGCCAGACATTCCCAGTGCACGCTGCAATCGAAGCCGTCGAGCAGACCGGCGCAGGCCAGTGCCCAACTGCCGGTGCACACCGCGCCAAGGCGCTTGGACTGGCGCGCCTGGCTTTGCAGCCACGAGACGTGTTCACGGGTTACGGTACGTTGAATGCCGATGCCGCCACAGACGATCACCGTGTCCAGGGGCGGGGCTTTGTGCATGGAGGCATCAGGAGTGATCTGCAGACCGTCACTGGCCCAGACCTGGCCGCCATCGACGGTGAGGGTGCTCCAGCGATACAGCTCGCGACCGGACAACTGGTTGGCCATGCGCAGCGGCTCAACGGCGGACGCCAGGGAAATCAGCGTGAAATTGTCCAGCAGCAGAAAGCCGATGGATTGAGGCGCACGGTTCTGGGGTTGGGCCCCGGAGTTGAACGACGTCATCGCGGTATCTCCTCACACAAAGCGGGTGGCGGCCTCAGGCGGAGGCTCTTGTTATTGCCCGCGTCTCACAGAGAAAGCAGGCTTTGTTATGACAGAGCAATTGCCGTGCCTGAAATTGGACGGCCATTCAATAACTCCTGAAAACGACCTCGCGACGCGTCTATACGAGACCTCGGAACACGCCATTTCGAAGTGCCATCAGGCGCCGCCAGAGCCCTGCCGCGCAGCCTGTGAGCAGATCGGTAGCACTTGTGGGAACTGGCCTGCAGCGGATTTGCACAGAGTGTCACCGCAAGCACGGACGACGGACGGTCGAGTAACGACCGACAAGTCACGACTGACAGTGACGCTTGTCTGATTGCGACGCGCCAAAAGGTGGCGTGGCTGGATCGGGGTGTTCTTTTGTCGAGCAGTTTTGACTGGTCTGGCACTCCACTCTGCCAGATCAACCTGTGGCGAGGGGATTTATCCCCTATCGGCTGCGCAGCAGTCGTAAATCCATTCACCAAAGTGTGTCAGGCAAAACTCGATTGCAGGATTTGGGACTGCTTCGCAGCCCAGCGGGGATAAATCCCCTCGCCACGGGTTCACGGTCAGCACTCAACCGCACTGACCGCCAAGCCACCGCGCGAAGTCTCTTTATATTTGTCATGCATATCGGCGCCGGTATCGCGCATGGTGCGGATCACCCGGTCCAGCGAGATAAAGTGCTGGCCGTCGCCGCGCAGGGCCATTTGCGCCGCGTTGATGGCTTTCACTGCCGCGATTGCATTGCGCTCAATGCACGGCACTTGCACCAGCCCGCCGACCGGGTCGCAGGTCAGACCAAGGTTGTGCTCCAGGCCGATTTCCGCCGCATTGCACAGTTGTTCAGGGGTGGCGCCAAGAATCTCCGCCAGCCCCGCCGCTGCCATGGCGCAGGCCGAACCGACCTCGCCCTGACAACCGACCTCGGCGCCAGAGATCGAAGCGTTCTTCTTGCACAGAATGCCGACCGCCGCCGCGCCGAGGAAATAGTCGACGACGTTGGCGTCTGTGACTGCCTCGCTGAATTTCATAAAGTAGTGCAGCACCGCCGGGATGATCCCCGCCGCGCCGTTGGTCGGCGCGGTAACCATGCGCCCGCCGGCGGCATTCTCTTCATTGACGGCCAGGGCGAACAGGTTGACCCACTCCATCGCGCTCAGGGTCGAGCCGATGACGTTCGGTTTGTTCAGCTCTTGCAGGCTGCGGTGCAACTTCGCCGCACGCCGCCGCACGTTCAGGCCGCCGGGCAGAATGCCTTCGTGCTTGAGGCCTTGCTCGACGCAATCCTGCATCGCTCGCCACAGTTTCATCAGCCCGGCGCGGATTTCTTCTTCACTGCGCCAGACCTTTTCGTTGGCCATCATCAGTTCAGCGACGCGCAGGTTGTGCGTTTTGCACAACTGCAGCAGCTCGACCGCGCTGGAGAAGTCGTAGGGCAATTCGGTGCGATCCAGATCGACCACACCACTGGACGCTTGCGCCTCATCAACGACGAAGCCGCCGCCGACCGAATAGTAGGTGTCCCGGTGCAGCTCAGCGAACTCGCCTTCGGCCACCAGCGTCATGGCGTTGGGATGGAATGGCAGGTTTTCATCGATCAGGCGCATGTCCCGCGCCCACACAAACGGCACCGACAGGCGACCATCCAATAACAACGTATGGGTTTCCCGCAGCGCCTGAATGCGCGGGCCGATCTGCGCCGGGTCGATTGCGTCCGGCCACTCGCCCATCAGGCCCATGATCACTGCGTTGTCGCTGCCGTGACCGATGCCGGTGGCGGAAAGCGATCCGAACAACTGCACCTCGATGCGCCGCACCTGTTCCAGCTGATGCTTGCCGCGCAGCGACTCGACGAACAGTGCGGCGGCGCGCATCGGCCCGACGGTGTGGGAACTGGAAGGGCCGATGCCGATTTTGAACAGGTCGAAAACGCTGATAGCCATTGCTGCGAAGCTCCTGAGAATACCGGTCCGGGCGGCAAAAGCGCCCGCTGGCGGAGCTGCTACGCTCAAGCTGCGATCCGCCGAATGCCGGCATCATCGGGCTTTTGTCGGCGCGCTCGGCGTCTGACACCGACGCAGTCATGTCCAGCAGCGTCGTTACGTTTTCGCCCCGCAAATACGCCGTTTTTATGCAGTCGAGCAGGTCATCGGGGGCGGAAAAAAGCTGTAAGCGACGTCACCGACACTGGAAGCGACCATCCCTGTACTGGATACGACCCTCCCTGTAGGCGTCAGATTTTCACTGGTACATGATCGGGATGACTCGATTGCAAGGCGCTGCGGTAGAGCTGTCGTCAGAACGCCACCAACCGCAACCCATAAGTGCGGTGGTCCACAGTCGGAACACTGCCAAAAAAAACACCAAGGAGTCCATCCATGAAAGGTTCCCCGTCGTTGTTGTTGGCCGCCCTGCTGAGTCTGCCGTTACTGGCGCAAGCCGCAGAACCGGCACAGTGCAGCCTCGTTAACTTCTCTGATGTCGGCTGGACCGACATCACCGCAACCACCGCCACCACTTCCGTTGTTCTCAACGCCCTCGGCTACAAGACCAAAACCACCATGATCTCCGTGCCCGTGACCTACAAGTCGCTGGCCGACGGCAAGAACATGGACGTGTTTCTCGGTAACTGGATGCCGACCATGGAGAACGACATCAAGCCGTATCGCGATGCCGGCACCGTCGACACCGTGCGCACCAACCTCAAGGGCGCCAAGTACACCCTCGCCGTGCCGCAAGCCCTGTACGACAAAGGCCTGCACGACTTCGCCGACATCGCCAAATTCAAGAAAGAGCTCGACGGCAAGATCTACGGCATCGAGCCGGGCAACGACGGCAACCGGCTGATCCAGAGCATGATCGACAAGGATGCCTTCGGCCTGAAAACCGCAGGCTTCAAGATCGTCGAATCTTCCGAGGCCGGCATGCTCTCGCAAGTCGACCGGGCGCAGAAGCGCGACACCGCCGTGGTCTTCCTCGGCTGGGCACCGCACCCGATGAACAAGCGCTTCAAGATTCAATACCTGACCGGCGGCGACGACTTCTTCGGCCCCGATTTCGGCGCAGCCACCGTGGCGACCAACACCCGCAAGGGTTACGCCGAAGAATGCAGCAACGTCGGTCAGCTGTTGAAAAACCTGGAGTTCACCGTCGACATGGAAAGTGAACTGATGGGCAACATCCTCGACGACAAGATGAAGCCTGACGCGGCCGCCAAGGCCTGGCTGAAAAAGAATCCACAGGTGCTCGATACCTGGCTCGCTGGCGTGACCACCATTGACGGTAAACCAGGCCTGGAGGCCGTGAAAGCCAAGCTCGCGCCTTGATTTGAAAGGCACCGCTTATGCCGGGCAGGCGTGCCTGCCCGGGCTGTTAATTTCCTTGCATGCGGACGTTCACTACCATGCTGATTGATCAGAAAATACCTTTAGGCCAGTACATCGCGGGCTTCGTCGAATGGTTGACGCAACACGGCGCCAACACCTTCGACGCAATCGCCGTGACACTGGAAACGATGATCCACGGCGTGACGTTTGCGCTGACCTGGTTCAACCCGCTGGTCTTGATCGGCCTGATCGCACTACTGGCACACTTCATCCAGCGCAAATGGGGGCTGACCGCCTTCGTCATTGCTTCCTTCCTGCTGATCCTCAACCTGGGATACTGGCAGGAAACCATGGAAACCCTCGCCCAGGTGCTGTTCGCCACCCTGGTCTGCGTGTTGATCGGCGTGCCGCTGGGCATCGTCGCCGCGCACAAACCGATGTTCTACACCATGATGCGGCCGGTGCTCGATCTGATGCAGACCGTACCGACCTTCGTTTACCTCATTCCTACCCTGACCCTCTTCGGGCTGGGTGTGGTTCCGGGCCTGATCTCGACGGTGGTGTTCGCCATCGCGGCGCCGATCCGCCTGACCTACCTGGGCATCCGCGATGTCCCGCAAGAACTGATGGACGCCGGCAAGGCCTTCGGCTGCTCGCGTCGCCAATTGCTTTCAAGGATCGAACTGCCGCACGCCATGCCGAGCATCGCGGCCGGCATCACCCAGTGCATCATGCTGTCGCTGTCGATGGTGGTGATCGCGGCACTGGTCGGTGCCGACGGACTCGGCAAACCGGTGGTCAACGCACTGAACACTGCTGATATTGCGCTGGGCTTCGAAGCAGGCCTGGCAATCGTACTGCTGGCGATCATGCTCGACCGTATCTGCAAACAACCCGACGCTAAAGTAGGGGGTGACGCATGAGCATAATTCGCTTCGAAGACGTCGACGTAATCTTCTCCAAGGACCCGCGCGAGGCACTCAAGCTGCTCGATCAGGGCATGACCCGCAACGAGATCCTGAAGAAGACCGGTCAGATCGTCGGCGTGGAAAAAGCCACGCTGGACATCAACAAAGGCGAGATCTGCGTGCTGATGGGCCTGTCCGGCTCGGGCAAGTCGAGCCTGCTGCGCTGCATCAACGGCCTCAACACGGTGAGCCGCGGCAAGCTGTTCGTCGAGCATGAAAACCGCCAGATCGATATCGCGTCCTGCACGCCCGCCGAGCTGAAGATGATGCGCACCAAGCGTATTGCGATGGTGTTCCAGAAGTTCGCCCTGATGCCCTGGCTGACAGTGCGCGAGAACATCAGTTTCGGTCTGGAAATGCAGGGTCGACCGGAGAAGGAACGCAAGAAACTGGTCGACGAGAAACTCGAACTGGTCGGCCTGACCCAGTGGCGCAACAAAAAGCCGGACGAGCTCTCCGGCGGCATGCAGCAACGCGTCGGCCTCGCCCGCGCGCTGGCCATGGACGCCGATATTCTGCTGATGGACGAACCGTTCTCGGCTCTCGACCCGCTGATCCGCCAGGGTCTGCAGGATGAACTGCTGGAGCTGCAACGCAAGCTGAGCAAGACCATCGTGTTTGTCAGCCACGACCTTGATGAAGCACTCAAACTCGGCAGCCGCATCGCGATCATGAAAGACGGCCGGATCATCCAGTACAGCGTGCCGGAAGAGATCGTCCTCAACCCGGCGGACGACTATGTGCGCACCTTCGTCGCCCACACCAATCCGCTCAACGTGCTCTGCGGCCGCAGCCTGATGCGCACGCTGGACAAGTGCAAACGCATCAACGGCTCGGTGTGCCTGGATCCTGGCGGCGACTCGTGGCTGGACCTGGCCGAAGGCAACACCATCAAAGGCGCGCGGCAGAACGGCTCGGTGCTGAATCTGCAGAACTGGGCACCGGGGCAAGCAGTGGAAGGCCTGGAGCGCAAACCGACGCTGGTGGACTCGAACATCGGCATGCGTGACGCGCTGCAGATTCGTTATCAGACCGGCAACAAGCTGGTGCTGCACGATAACAATCATGTGGTGGGGATTCTCGGCGACAGCGAGTTGTATCACGCGCTGTTGGGCAAGAATCTGGGGTAAACCCCGCAGACACAAAAACGCCGCGAGATTATCGCGGCGTGATCGTTCCCACGCTCCGCGTGGGAATGCAGCCCGGGACGCTCCGCGTCCCACAACAGCGGACGCAGAGCGTCCATTGATGCATTCCCACGCGGAGCGTGGGAACGATCATGCAAAAGGGGCTCAATCGAGCCCCTTTTGTTTTAGCTGTTTAGCTGTACACCCGGCCAAGAAGCTGCCGATGGCTTTCAAACTGATCCAGCACATCCCGGGTGATCTGCTCCGGGGTGAAGCCCATCAAGTCGTAATCCTGGCTGCCATTGTGCAGATACACCTCAGCGCGGTAATAACGCTGACGCGCTTCATCTGATTGCGCCGATTCGGTCGGGGTTGCCAGATAACCATCCAGGCTCACTTCGTAGACGAAAGGGTTGCCCTCTTCCATCTCGACCCGCACGCCCATGCAACGCTTGGCCTTGCCCAGCAGCGTCTGCACTTCAATGCCCTGATTGCGCAATTGCGCCGCTGCATCTTCCAGCGCCGGGGTGACGTGCTTGTCCATGAAGCGCTGCACCACCGATTGGCTCGGCTGCAGATCCAGTTGCGTCAGGCGCTCGCTGAAACCACGGCGCCCGCGCTCGGCCAGTTGCGCTTGCTCCTGTTCGATCTGCACGTCCTGGCGCATCGCCTTGTGCAGGCCGAACATGAAGCAGATCAGCACCACCGAAAACGGCAGGCCGGCCAGCACGACCATGGTCTGCATGGCTTCGAAGTTGCCGGCGAACAGCAGGCCGATGGTCACCAGCGTGATCACCACCGACCAGAAGATCCGCAGCCAGTGCGGCGCGTCTTCATCGACGTTGCCGCCCTTGCAGGAAAGATTCGCCATCATCACCGCACCGGAGTCGGCCGGGGTCAGGAACAGCACGAAGCCGACAAAGATCGACACCCCGATGACGACTTTCGACGCCGGGTAATGCTCAAGCAACTGATAGATCGCCATCGACGGCTGTTCCAGCGCCGTCTTGCCCAGTTCCACCGCGCCCTGGTTCATCACCAGATCCAGCGCCGAGTTGCCGAAGATCGACAGCCACGCCAAGGTGAAGCCCAGCGGAATCAGCAGCACGCCAGCAACCAGTTCACGCACACTGCGGCCACGGGAAATCCGTGCGATGAACATGCCCACGAATGGCGCCCAGGAAATCCACCACGCCCAGTAGAACAGCGTCCACAGGCCCAACCAGCGGTCGGACTTGGCGCTGTCGCCTTCATAGACGTACAGGTCAAAGGTCTTCAGCACCACGCCGTTGAGGTAGTCACCGATGTTCTGCACAAAGCCGTTGAGCAGGTGCAAAGTCGGGCCGAACAGCAGGACGAAAATCAGCAGGCCACTGAACAGCACGATGTTCAGGTTGGACAGACGGCGGATGCCGTTTTCCACACCCGACACGGCAGCGATGGTCGCCACGGTGCTCATGACGATGATGACGATCAGCAGGTTGGTGTTGCTGTGCTCCATGCCGAACAGGTTTTCCAGCCCGGACGACACTTGCAGCGAGCCAATCCCCAGGTTGGTCACCAGACCCAGCAGGGTCACGAACATGCCGAAGCCGTCCACCGCGTGACCGGCAGCGCCTTTGACCCAACGCTCGCCGACCAATGGATACAGCGCCGAACGCAGCGCCAGCGGCTGGTTATGCCGATAGGCAAAATACGCCACGGCCAGGCCGACCAAAGCGTAAATCGCCCAGCCGTGCAGGCCCCAGTGCAGGAAGGTCAGTTGCACTGCCTGACGCGCGGCCATGTTGGTGGCCGAGGTGCCTTCCGGCGGATTGAAATAGTGATCCAGCGGTTCGGACGCGCCGAAGTACAACAGCGAAATACCAATGCCCGACGAGAACAGCATCCCCGCCCAGGCGCCGTAACTGAAATCCGGGGTGTCGTCCTTGCTGCCCAGTTTGAGTTTGCCGTACGAGGAAAACGCCAGACCGACCACGAACACCAGGTAGGCGGCGATCACCACCATGTAGTACCAGCCGAAGCTGCGCGACAACCAGGCCTGGGCCATCCCTAACATTCTGCCGGCCTCTTGCGGGGCGATGATCAGAATGGCGGTCAACAACAGAATCAGCGCGGTCGAGGTGTAGAACACCCAACCGTTGACCGTCACCTTCTCGGGCGGGGTCTTTATTAGCGAGGCAGAACTCATGGCACAAATGCTCCAGGCAGTGCGAGAGAAGAACACAAGGCATCACGGAACCCGACCAATCGGTTAGTTGGCAGCCGACCGGCGGGTGATATAAAGACACTCCGAAAAAAGCCCGAACCTGCCGAAATGGCGTTGCGTATTCGCTTTCGTGGCCAGAGGCGACGGACGTTCATCCGAAACCTGGCCCCGAGCGTCTTGCCCTTTCAACACGTCCATCGAATCGCGAACCGCGCCATGCCCCACGCAGGTTTCGAGCCGTTTCAGGTGTCGGTTTTTATCGTCATCACGCGTAGGAATTTTCTGTAGGCAGCGACGAATTGTCGCAGATCTTATTCTTTGTTGATTGAACGTTCAATCAAAACAAAATAGACTGGCCCTCAATCCGATCGGCGTCATTCGCCCCTCGGAAGGCCTAAGGAGATGTGCAAGATGCCCAAGGTCGGTATGCAACCCATCCGCCGCCAACAACTGATCGAAGCCACTTTGCAAGCGGTCGATCAGGTCGGAATGGGGGACGCCAGCATTGCGCTGATCGCCCGTTTGGCCGGTGTCTCGAATGGCATCATCAGTCATTACTTTCAGGACAAGAACGGCCTGATCGCCGCCACGATGCGGTACCTGATGACCGCCCTCAGCGAGAGCGTCACCGCGCGCCGTCAGGCGCTGGCAGATGACAGCCCACGGGCGCATCTGCAGGTGATCATCGAAGGCAACTTCGACGCCAGCCAGGTCAATGGCCCGGCAATGAAAACCTGGCTGGCCTTCTGGGCCACCAGCATGCACCAGCCGTCTTTGCACAGGTTGCAGCGGATCAACGATCACCGTCTGTATTCCAACCTGTGCTGCCAGTTCCGCCGTGTGTTGCCGCTCGAAGATGCGCGCAATGCCGCCCGAGGCCTGGCAGCTTTGATCGACGGCTTGTGGTTGCGCGGCGCGCTGTCGGGAGACGCTTTCGACACGGCGCAGGCGCAACAGATCGCTTACGAATACATGGATTTCCAATTGGCCAAGAAGGTGAGCTAGAGCACAGAGAAAATGCTCGGCCCCTGAACTCCACCGCAGCGTGATCGCGGTGGTCAACGCCAACCACCAATGCACTTGCGAGGACACTATGGCCCGTTTCGAACTGCAAAAACTCTACATCGATGGCGCGTACACCGACGCCGGCAGCGACGCCACCTTCGAAGCCATCAACCCGGCGAACGGTGAAGTCCTCGCACTGGTGCAACGTGCGACCAAAGACGACGTCGAGCGCGCCGTGGTCAGCGCCGAAAAGGGCCAGAAAATCTGGGCCGCGATGACCGCCATGGAGCGTTCGCGCATCCTGCGTCGCGCCGTCGACATCCTGCGCGAGCGCAACGATGAACTGGCCGCGCTGGAAACCCTGGACACCGGCAAATCCTTCTCCGAAACCAAGTACGTCGACATCGTCACCGGCGCTGACGTGCTGGAATACTACGCAGGCCTGGTGCCCGCCATCGAAGGCGAGCAGATCCCGCTGCGTGACACCTCTTTCGTTTACACCCGTCGCGAACCACTGGGCGTGGTCGCCGGTATCGGCGCGTGGAACTACCCGATCCAGATCGCCCTGTGGAAATCCGCTCCAGCCCTGGCCGCCGGTAACGCGATGATCTTCAAGCCAAGCGAAGTCACCTCGCTGACCACCCTGAAACTGGCCGAGATCTACACCGAGGCCGGCGTGCCGAACGGCGTGTTCAACGTCCTGACCGGCAGCGGCCGCGAAGTCGGCACCTGGCTGACCGAGCACCCGCGCATCGAGAAAATCTCCTTCACTGGCGGCACCGACACCGGCAAGAAAGTCATGGCCAGCGCCTCGGCTTCGTCGCTCAAGGACGTGACCATGGAACTGGGTGGCAAGTCGCCGCTGATCATCTGCGACGACGCCGACCTCGATCGCGCCGCCGACACGGCGATGATGGCCAACTTCTACAGCTCCGGTCAGGTCTGCACCAACGGCACTCGCGTATTCGTACCGGCGCATCTGAAAGCCGCGTTCGAGGCCAAGATCGTTGAGCGCGTTGCGCGCATCCGCGTTGGCAACCCGGAAGACGAAAACACCAACTTCGGCCCGCTGGTCAGCTTCCCGCACATGGAAAGCGTGTTGGCTTACATCGCCAAGGGTAAAGAAGAAGGCGCACGCGTGCTGTGCGGCGGCGGTCGTCTGACCGACGGCGAATTCGCCAAAGGCGCGTTCGTTGCGCCAACCGTGTTCACCGACTGCACCGACGACATGACCATCGTGCGCGAAGAAATCTTCGGCCCGGTGATGGCGATCCTCTCCTACGAAACCGAAGAAGAAGTGATCCGCCGCGCCAACGACACCGACTTCGGCCTGGCCGCCGGTATCGTTACCAAGGACCTGAACCGCGCCCACCGCGTGATTCATCAACTGGAAGCCGGTATCTGCTGGATCAACGCCTGGGGCGAGTCCGACGCAAAAATGCCGGTCGGCGGCTACAAGCAGTCGGGTGTTGGCCGTGAGAACGGGATCAGCTCGCTGAACAACTTCACCCGCATCAAATCGGTACAGGTCGAGCTGGGCGATTACGTCTCGGTGTTCTGATCTGACTCAGAGTCCGGGTGGGGCCATTGTGGCGAGGGGATTCATCCCCGTCGGGCTGCGAAGCGGCCCCCCTCCAGACACTGCAATTCTCCAGACAGAACCAGTCGCTGACTCTGCGACTGCTGCGCAGCCGAGCGGGGATAAATCCCCTCGCCACAGGTGCGCGGTCACAGTTGACCTGACCAACTTCAAAGAGGGTGCATTCAATGTCCCAAGAATTCGATTACATCATCATCGGTGCCGGCTCGGCCGGTAACACTCTGGCGACCCGTCTGACTGAAGACGAAGGCGTCACCGTTCTGCTGCTCGAAGCGGGCGGCCCGGACTACCGCCTCGACTTCCGTACCCAGATGCCAGCCGCGCTGGCCTTCCCGCTGCAGGGGCGTCGCTACAACTGGGCCTACGAAACCGATCCAGAGCCACACATGGACGGTCGCCGGATGGAATGCGGTCGCGGCAAGGGCCTTGGCGGCTCTTCGCTGATCAACGGCATGTGCTACATCCGTGGCAACGCCATGGACTACGACGGCTGGGCGAAACTGCCGGGCCTGGAAGACTGGTCGTACCTCGATTGCCTGCCGTACTTCCGCAAAGCCGAAACCCGTGACATCGGTCCGAACGATTACCACGGTGGCGACGGCCCGGTCAGCGTGACCACGCCGAAAGCCGGCAACAACCCGCTGTTCCACGCCATGGTTGAAGCCGGCGTGCAGGCCGGTTACCCGCGCACCGAAGACCTCAACGGTTACCAGCAGGAAGGCTTCGGCCCGATGGACCGCACCGTGACGCCGAACGGCCGCCGTGCTTCCACCGCCCGTGGCTACCTCGACATCGCCAAGAAGCGTTCGACCCTGACCATCGTCACCCACGCGCTGACCGACAAGATTCTGTTCGAAGGCAAGCGCGCGGTCGGCGTGCGTTACCTGATCGGCGACGCTGAAGAACGTGTTGAAGCCAAGGCGCGCAAGGAAGTTCTGCTGTGCTCCGGCGCCATCGCTTCGCCGCAGATTCTGCAGCGCTCCGGTGTCGGCCCGGCGAAACTGCTGGAAAGCCTCGACATCCCGGTGGTCCACGATCTGCCGGGCGTCGGTGAAAACCTGCAGGATCACCTTGAGCTGTACCTGCAATACGCCTGTACCCAACCGGTTTCGCTGTATCCATCGCTGCTCTGGTACAACCAGCCGGCGATCGGTGCCGAGTGGCTGTTCAACGGCACCGGCATCGGCGCCAGCAACCAGTTCGAGGCCGGCGGTTTCATTCGTTCGCGTCCGGAATTCGAATGGCCGAACATCCAGTACCACTTCCTGCCGGTGGCGATTAACTACAACGGCAGCAACGGCGTGAAAGAACATGGTTTCCAGGCGCACATGGGCTCCATGCGCTCGCCGAGCCGTGGTCGCATCCAGGTCAAGTCCAAGGATCCGCGCCAGCACCCGAGCATCCTGTTCAACTACATGGCCACCGAGCAGGACTGGCAGGAATTCCGCGACGGCATCCGCCTGACCCGCGAAATCATGCAGCAACCGGCACTCGACGCGTTCCGTGGTCGCGAAATCAGCCCGGGCATCGACGTGCAAACCGATGAGCAGCTCGACAAGTTCATCCGCGAGCACGCCGAAACCGCGTTCCACCCGTCCTGCTCGTGCAAGATGGGCACCGACGAGATGGCCGTGGTCGATGGCGAAGGTCGTGTGCACGGCATGCAGAGCCTGCGCGTGGTCGATGCCTCGATCATGCCGATCATCACCACCGGCAACCTTAACGCGCCGACGATCATGATGGCCGAGAAAATCGCCGACAAGATCCGTGGCCGCAAGCCGCTGCCGCGCAGCAATGCTGCTTATTACGTCGCGAACGGCGCGCCGGTCAAAGGCAAGCCGATGCGGGATATCACCCCTGCGGCTCAGTAAGACGTAATACCGAGGCGCGACCTTCGCGAGCAGGCTCGCTCCCACATTGGAATGCATTTCAACTGTGGGAGCGAGCCTGCTCGCGAAGGGGCCCTCAGATTCAGCACAAATTCCCCCGCTGCACAGTAAATCCTCCTACACCCCCTCTTCACTTGATCCTACCCCCACGCAGGCCTACTCTAGACCTCGCGCAACCGTTTCACCCCTCCCCGCTGTCGCCATGCCGCTACTCCATTACAAGGAGGTTCCCGAATGTTCGATTTCCACCCCCAGCTCAAGCAGCGCTTTGCTGCCTTGCGCACGGGCGCTGAATTTTTTTCCCTGCGGTATGTGCGCGAGTCCGGGCAGTTTCTGTCGGTGCGCAAGAACGTCGCCGAACCGCCGAGTTTGAGCCGCGATGAAGGGGCGATGCTCACCGTACGTGTCAATGGCGTCGAAGCCTATGCGGCGACCAATGACCTCTCGCAACAAGGCCTGCAAGCCGCCCTCGAGCGCGCCGAACAACAGGCCCGCCGGCTCAAGCCGCACGCCTTGCTCGATCTGCGCGAGCAGACGCTGTCCAGCGACCGCGCTGATTATTTTTCACCCAACCTCGAACAGCCCTTCCCGTCCCTGAGCGAATGCTTCGATCTGCTCGGTGCGGAATCCGCCTCGGTGCCCAAGGATGAGCGCCTGGTCAATTGGCAGGTGAGCATCGGCATCACTAACGTCGAGCAGATCTACCTGAGCAGCGCCGGCGCCGAATTGCGCCAGGCCCAGCGCTTCGTCTATCCGAGCCTCGACGTCACCGCCTACGACGGCAACGACAGCCAGACCCGCAGCCTCGGCCGCGAGAACTTCGGCCAACAGGGTGGCGCCGACGTCATCAGCCGCTGCGGCCTGGTCGGTGCCGGTCCGCAAGTCGCCGACCAGGCCCTGCAACTGCTGCTCGCGCCGAACACCCCGCAAGGCCCGCGCGACCTGCTGCTGATGCCTGATCAGATGATGCTGCAGATCCATGAATCCATCGGTCACCCGCTGGAGCTCGACCGCATCCTCGGCGATGAGCGCAATTACGCCGGCACCAGTTTCGTCAAGACCAGCGATTTCGGCAGCCTGCAATACGGCTCCAACCTGCTCAACGTAACCTTCGACCCGGGCATCCCGGAAGAACTCGCCAGCTACGGCCATGACGACGACGGCACTGCGGCGAGCAAACAATTCCTGATTCGCGACGGCCTGTTGCTGCGGCCACTGGGCGGAGCGCTGTCGCAATATCGCGCCGGCCTTGATGGCGTTGCCAACAGCCGCGCCTGCGGCTGGAACCGGCCACCGATCGACCGCATGGCCAACCTCAACATCGAGCCGGGCGATCAGACGCTGGAGCAGATGATCGGTGGTATCGAGCACGGCATTCTGATGAGCACCAACCGCTCGTGGTCGATCGACGATGCGCGCAACAAATTCCAGTTCGGCTGCGAATGGGGCCAGTTGATCGAGCATGGTGAACTTAAAGGCGTGGTGAAAAATCCCAACTACCGGGCCATTTCCGCGCACTTCTGGAAGAGCCTGCGCGCCGTCGGCGATGCCAACACCGTCAAGGTGCTGGGCACGCCGAACTGCGGCAAGGGCGAACCGAACCAGGTGATTCGCGTCGGCCACGCTTCGCCGGCCTGCGTATTCAGCAACATTGATGTGTTTGGGGGAGACGCCTGATGAGCATTTCGAAGCGTCAGTCCGACGCCTTCAAGGTCATGGTCAACTGGCTGCGCGACAGCGTGCGCGAGCCGGAACAGTTCACGCTCAGCTACGCCGCCGAAGCCTCGGCGTTCGTGCGCTTCAATCACGCCAAGGTGCGCCAGGCCGGGCAAGTACAGCAGGCCAACGTCGGCCTGAAACTGATCGACGACGGTCGCCACGCCGACCTGCAGATCACCTTGTCCGGGGATCAGGAAGCCGATCTGCAACGGCTCGCCGAGGGCCTGCAACAACTGCGCGAAACCCTGCCGCTGCTGCCGCAGGATCCGTACCTGCTGCTCAATCACAACAGCTGGCAGAGCACGCACGTACAAGCGCATCCGCTGCCGGACACCGAAGATGTCGTCGGGCAAATCTGCGCTGCCGCTGAAGGTCTGGATCTGGTCGGTTTTTATGCTGCCGGCCCGATCAGCCGCGGTTTCGCCAGCTCCGCCGGCGCGTTCGGCTGGCATGAAGCCAACAGTTTCAACTTCGACTTCAGCCTGTTCCATGAAAACGGCGAAGCGGTAAAGGCCAGCTACGCCGGCCACGATTGGAGCGACGAAGGGTTTGCCCGGCGTTTCGCCCAGGCCCGCGAACAGCTGGAGTTTCTCGGCCGACCGTTACGCACCCTGGCACCGGGGCAGTACCGCGCCTATCTGGCACCGGCGGCACTGGAAGAAATCATGGGCATGCTCAGTTGGGGCGGGTTCTCGGCGCAATCGATCGCCAGCAAGAGCAGCCCGTTGCAGAAGCTCTACGTCGGCGATCAGGCGTTCAGTCCGCTGGTGTCGCTGGATGAGAAAGTCAGCGAATCCCTGAGCCCGGCTTTTTCCGCCGAGGGATATCCGCGCAGCGATCTGCGTCTGATCATCGAAGGCCGGGCCGGTGATCAACTGGTCGGCTCGCGCAGCGCCGCCGAATATGGTCTGGCGGCGAACGGTGCGGGCGGCGGCGAAATGCCCAGTGCATTGAACATGGCCGCCGGTGATCTGTCGCAGCAAGAGATCCTCAAGCAGTTGGGCACCGGGCTGTACATCAGCAATCTGTGGTACCTGAACTACTCGGATCAACCGGCGGCGCGCATGACCGGCATGACCCGTTTCGCGACCTTCTGGGTCGAGAACGGCGAAATCCAGGCGCCGGTCAGCACCATGCGTTTCGACGACAGCGCCTACAACCTGCTCGGCTCGCAGTTGGAAGCGTTGACTACCGAGCGTGAATTGCTGCTCTCGGCGAGTACCTACAGCCAGCGCAATACCTCGTCATCGCTGTTGCCGGGGGCGCTGGTCAGCCGGTTGACCCTGACCCTCTGACAGCGATCGTTCCCACGCTCCGCGTGGGAATGCAGCCCGGGACGCTCCGCGTCCCAGCCAAAAGCGGACGCAGAGCGTCCGTTGAGGCATTCCCACGCAGAGCGTGGGAACGATCATCAAACAGACCACAAGAGGTTCCATGCCCAACCGCCCGCCTCTCGACGCCATCACCGCCCGCTGGTTGCCGTGGGTCGTCGCCATCGCCTTCTTCATGCAGTCACTCGACGGGACCATCCTCAATACCGCGCTGCCGGCCATGGCCAGCGATCTGGCGGAAGACCCGTTGCGCATGCAGGGTGTGATCATCGCCTACATGCTCACCGTGGCCCTGCTGATCCCGGCCTCCGGCTGGATCGCCGACCGCTTCGGCACCAAGAAAATCTTCTTCGGCGCGATTCTGCTGTTCAGCTTCGGCTCGCTGCTCTGCGCTTTGTCCAGCAGCCTGAGCATGCTCATCGGTGCGCGGGTGATTCAGGGCCTCGGCGGTGCGCTGATGCTGCCGGTCGGGCGGCTGGTGGTGCTGCGCGCCTATCCGCGCTCGGAACTGGTGCGGATCATGGGTTTCATCACAATTCCCGGCCTGCTCGGCCCGCTTATCGGCCCGACCATGGGCGGCTGGATGGTGGAATACGTGACGTGGCACTGGATCTTCCTGATCAATCTGCCGGTCGGGGTGATCGGCTGTTATGCGGTGTGGAAGTTCATTCCCGACCTGCGCGGCACCGAGCGCACCCGCTTCGATAGCCTCGGCTTTCTGCTTTTCGGCGCGGCGATGATCCTCATCACCATCGCCATGGAAGGTCTTGGTGAACTGCACCTACCGCACCTGCGGGTGATGTTGCTGCTGTTCGCCGGCATGGCCTGTCTGGCGGCGTACTGGCTGCGCGCCGGGCACATCGAGAATCCGCTGTTTGCGCCTTCGCTGTTCAAGACCCGCACGTTCGCCGTCGGCATTCTCGGCAACCTGTTCGCGCGACTGGGCAGCGGTGCTCTGCCATTTCTGGTTCCGCTGCTGCTGCAAGTGGCGTTGGGCTATTCGCCGTCGCAAGCGGGGATGAGCATGTTGCCGCTGGCCGCTGCGGCGATGGTCGCCAAGTGGGTCGCGCGTCCGCTGATCGAACGCCTCGGCTATCGCATCGTGCTCACCGGCAACACGCTGGCGCTGGGGATCATGCTGGCGAGCATGGGTCTGGTCAGCGAGCAGACGCCGTACTGGCTGCTGTTGTGCCTGCTGGCGGTGCTCGGTGCGATCAACTCGCTGCAATTCACCGCGATGAATACGGTGACGCTGATCGACCTCGACGATGCCAGCGCCAGCAGCGGCAACAGTCTGCTGTCGGTGGTAGCGCAGTTGTCGCTGAGCCTCGGCGTGGCTTGCGCCGGTGCGCTGCTCGGCGGCTTCACTGCGAAGGTCGGCAACGATGGCGTGGAAACCGTACTCGGTGCGTTCCAGCTGACCTTCGTCACGGTCGGCGTGATGGCGATGCTGGCGGCGACGATTTTCTCGCAGCTGTCCAAGGAAGACGGGCGCCGGGCGAAACGGCCACAGGAGCACATCGAACACTGATTGTGCTGGAGGACATCTGTGGCTGCTGAAGGACTTCCGTGGCGAGGGGATTTATCCCCGCTGGGTTGCGCAGCAGCCCCAAAAAGGTTGGATGCGGTCAGCCGGATGAATTGAGGTGGCAGGTATTGGGGGTGCTCCGCACCCCAGCGGGGATAAATCCCCTCGCCACAGATAAATCCCCTCGCCACAGGTAATCCCTGCCTCGGGTTCAATCGCTGTTCGTCCAGAACTGTCGAGGAAACCGGCACGGGGCTGCTACACTGCGCGACATTTTGTTTTGCAGGCCAGTCCCGTGACCACCATCGCCACCGCTTTTAATACTCTGCCGCTGTCCGCCGCCATGCTGGCTAACCTCGAATCACTCGGTTATGCCCAGATGACGCCGATCCAGGCGCAGAGCTTGCCGGTGATCCTCAAGGGGATGGACCTTATCGCCCAGGCCAAGACCGGCAGCGGCAAGACCGCCGCGTTCGGCATCGGCCTGCTCAACCCGATCAACCCGCGCTACTTCGGGTGCCAGGCGCTGGTGATTTGCCCGACCCGCGAACTGGCCGACCAGGTGGCCAAGGAAGTCCGTCGTCTGGCCCGCGCCGAAGACAACATCAAAGTCCTGACCCTGTGCGGTGGCGTCTCGTTCGGCCCGCAGATCGCTTCGCTGGAGCACGGCGCGCACATCATCGTCGGCACCCCGGGGCGCATTCAGCAGCACCTGCGCAAGGGTTCGCTGGTGCTCGATGGCCTGAACACGCTGATCCTCGACGAAGCCGACCGCATGCTCGACATGGGTTTCTACGACGCCATCGAAGACATCATCATCAAGACCCCGGAGCGCCGGCAGACTCTGCTGTTCTCCGCGACCTACCCGGTGGGCATCAAGCAACTGGCCTCGAAATTCATGCGCGATCCGCAGACCGTCAAGGCTGAAGCCTTCCACGACGACACGCAGATCGAGCAGCGCTTCTACGAGATTTCCCCGGAAGAGCGCATGAGCGCGGTGACCAAAGTCCTGCACCACTTCCGTCCGGCGTCCTGCGTGGCGTTCTGCTTCACCAAGCAGCAGGTTCAGGAAACCGTCGATCACCTGACCGCCAAAGGTATTTCCGCCGTTGGCCTGCACGGCGATCTGGAACAGCGTGATCGTGATCAGGTACTGGCGATGTTCGCCAACCGCAGCACCTCGGTGCTGGTTGCCACCGACGTCGCCGCCCGTGGTCTGGACATCGATGCGCTGGACATGGTGATCAACGTCGAGCTGGCGCGCGATTCGGAAATCCACATCCACCGCGTCGGCCGTACCGGTCGCGCGGGCGAGAAAGGCATCGCCATCAGCCTGGTCGCGCCGTCCGAAGCTCATCGTGCGCAAGCCATCGAACAACTGCAGAAAGCGCCGCTGAACTGGGATCAGATCGACAACCTCAAGTCCCAGGGCCTGGCGCCGCTGCAACCACCGATGACCACCCTGTGCATCGGCGCTGGCCGTAAAGACAAAGTGCGCCCGGGCGACATTCTTGGCGCACTGACCGGCGAAGCGGGCATTCCCGGCGCGCAGGTTGGCAAAATCGCCATCTTCGATTTCCAGGCCTACGTCGCTGTCGAGCGCACCGTGGCCATGCAGGCCTTGCAGCGCCTGAACGACGGCAAGATCAAGGGCCGCTCGTTGCGCGTGCGTATTCTCTGACCTGATCGTTCCCACGCTCTGCGTGGGAATGCATCCCGTGACGCTCCGCGTCACATAACAACGGACGCAGAGCGTCCATGGCGGCATTCCCACGCAGAGCGTGGGAACGATCATTGTGTGAGGACACCGTTTTGCGCTCTACCGAAGTCGTGATCATTGGCGCTGGCGCCGCCGGCTTGATGTGTGCCCTGACCGCCGCCGGGCGCGGGCGTCAGGTGTTGCTGCTCGACCACGCGAACAAGGCCGGCAAGAAAATCCTCATGTCCGGCGGCGGTCGCTGCAATTTCACCAACATGTACACCGAACCGAGCAACTTCCTCTCGCAGAATCCGCATTTCTGCAAATCGGCGCTGGCGCGTCACACCCAGTGGGATTTCATCGGCCTGGTCGGCAAACATGGCGTGCCGTACCACGAGAAGAAACTCGGCCAACTGTTCTGCGATAACAAATCCAGCGACATCCTCGGCATGCTCCTTGATGAATGCGATCAGGCCGGCGTCGAGCTGCACCTGGACACCTCAATCCAGACCATCGAAAAAACCGACAGCGGCTACCTGCTCGACACCACCCTCGGTCAGGTCCAGTGCCAATCGTTGGTGATCGCCACCGGCGGGCTATCGATTCCGACCCTGGGCGCTACCGGTTTCGGTTACCAGGTCGCCAAACAGTTCGGCCATGAACTGCTGCCGACCCGCGCCGGGCTGGTGCCATTCACCATTACCGACCAGCTCAAGGAGTTGTGCACAGAGCTGTCCGGCACCTCGGTGGATTGTCTGGTCAGCTGCAACGAGCAAAGCTTTCGCGAGAACATCCTGTTCACTCATCGTGGCCTCAGTGGCCCGGCGATCTTGCAGATCAGTTCGTTCTGGGAACCTGGCGACACGGTGGAAATCAACCTGCTGCCGGATCACGACGCGGCGAGCTGGCTGCAAGAGCAAGTCGCCGAGCGTCCGAACAGCGAGCTGAAGACTTTGCTTGGCGAGATCTACACCAAGAAGATGGCCAATCTGCTGGCGGACAACTGGTTTGTCTCCAAACCGATGAAGCAGTACACCCACGCTGAACTGGCGGAGATTGCCGAGAAGCTCGGCAGCTGGAAGGTTGTGCCGGCGGGAACTGAAGGCTATCGCACGGCTGAGGTGACCCTGGGCGGCGTCGACACCCGCGAGGTGTCGTCCAAGACAATGGAATCGCTGAAAAGCCCGGGCCTGTACTTCATTGGTGAAGTGCTCGACGTCACCGGGCACCTGGGCGGCTTCAATTTCCAGTGGGCTTGGGCCTCTGGTTACGCCGCCGCGCAGTACGTTTAACTCAAGGCCAAATACAAAACCCTGTGGGAGCGAGCCTGCTCGCGAATGCGGTGTACCAGTCGACATCAATGTTGAATGACACTCCGCTTTCGCGAGCAAGCTCGCTCCCACAGTGGTTTGTGGTGTAAGTAAAAGGAACACTTTTTGCTGTCAGATGTGCTCGGCGCCATTGCGTCGGCGTCATTACTGGCTCAATTTAGCGGCATCGCCTCGGAAGGCCTTCGCACTTCATGTCCTCGACCTCGTTTCGTCAGTCTTTGCGGCGCCTGTGGGCGCTGGATAAATTCAGCTACAGCGTGCGGGTATTCATCGCCCTGACCGGAAGCATGGCGCTGTGCTGGTATCAGGATGAAATGGGCCTGCTGATCCCGTTGTTCCTCGGCATCATCGCCAGCGCCCTGGCCGAGACCGACGACAGTTGGCAAGGTCGTCTCAACGCTCTGGCGGTGACACTGGTGTGTTTCAGCATCGCCGCGCTGTCGGTGGAATTGCTCTTCCCCTACCCGATCATTTTCGCCGTGGCCCTAGCGCTGGCCAGTTTCGGCCTGACCATGCTCGGCGCACTGGGCGAGCGTTACGGTGCGATCGCGTCGGCGACGCTGATTCTCTCGGTGTACACGATGATCGGCGTCGATCAGCGCGGCGGCGCGGTTACCGATTTCTGGCATGAACCGATGCTGCTGGTCGCCGGCGCGGCGTGGTATGGCCTGCTCTCGGTGCTGTGGCAGGCGCTGTTTTCCAATCAACCGGTGCAGCAGAGTCTGGCGCGGCTGTTCCGTGAACTGGGCCTGTACTTGAAGCTGAAATCCTCGCTGTTCGAGCCGGTCCGACAGATGGATGTCGAAGCCCGGCGGCTCGAACTGGCGCAGCAGAATGGCCGGGTGGTCGCCGCCCTGAACACGGCCAAGGAAATCATCCTGCACCGGGTCGGCAACGGTCGACCGGGCTCGAAAGTCAGCCGTTATCTGAAGCTGTATTTCCTCGCGCAGGACATCCACGAACGCGCCAGCTCTTCGCACTACCCTTACAACGCGCTGGCCGAGGCGTTCTTCCACAGTGACGTGCTGTTCCGCTGCCAGCGCCTGCTGCGCCAGCAAGGCAAGGCCTGCCGGGCCTTGGCCGAATCCATCCAGATGCGCCAGCCGTTCATCTACGACGCCAGTTTCGCCGAAGCCCTGAACGACCTGCATGCCTCCCTCGAACACTTGCGCATCCAGAGCAACCCGGCATGGCGCGGCCTGCTGCGCTCGCTGCGCGCACTGGCGGCCAACCTCGGCACCCTCGATCGCTTGCTCAGCGACGCCAGTAACCCCGATGCCCTGGCGGATGCCACCGACAGCAGCCTGCTCGACCGTTCACCGCGCAATCTCAAGGACGTGTGGATTCGCCTGCGCACGCAACTGACGCCTACCTCGCTGCTGTTCCGCCATGCCCTGCGCCTGCCGCTGGCACTGAGCATCGGCTACGGCATGGTGCACCTGATTCACCCGTCCCAAGGCTACTGGATCATTCTCACCACGCTGTTCGTCTGCCAACCGAACTACGGCGCCACCCGGCGCAAGCTCGGCCAGCGGATCATCGGCACGGCCATTGGCCTGACGGTGGCGTGGGCGCTGTTCGATCTGTTCCCCAACCCGGTAGTGCAATCGTGCTTCGCCATTGCTGCCGGCGTGGTGTTCTTCACCAATCGCACCACCCGCTACACCCTGGCGACGGCGGCGATCACGATCATGGTGCTGTTCTGCTTCAATCAGGTCGGCGATGGCTACGGGCTGTTCCTGCCACGGTTGTTCGATACCTTGCTCGGCAGTTTGATTGCGGGTCTGGCGGTGTTCCTGTTCCTGCCGGACTGGCAGGGTCGGCGCCTGAACAAAGTGCTGGCCAACACCCTGACCTGCAACAGCATCTACCTGCGCCAGATCATGCAGCAATACGCCGCAGGCAAGAGCGACGACCTCGCCTATCGCCTGGCCCGCCGCAACGCCCATAACGCCGACGCGGCGCTGTCGACGACACTGGCGAACATGCTCATGGAACCGGGACACTTCCGTAAGGAGGCGGATGTCGGCTTCCGCTTCCTGGTGCTGTCGCACACCCTTCTCAGCTATTTGTCGGGGCTCGGCGCGCACCGTGAAACACAGTTGCCAGCGGAGGTGCGCGAGCATCTGATCGAAGGCGCCGGGGTGAAACTGGCGACCAGCATCGACGAAATCGCTCAAGGCCTGGCGAGCAAGCAGCCGATTGCAATTCAGAGTGATGAAGAAGAAGCGCTGGCCAATGAGCTTGAACAGATGCCGGATGAAATCGATGAAGGGCAGCGGTTGGTGCAAACGCAGTTGGCGCTGATTTGCCGGCAGTTGGGGCCGCTTCGGACATTGGCGGCGCATTTGATCAAGGACACTGCCGAAATCAGCGGCGCCTGAGACGACGCGTTCGCGAGCAGGCTCGCTCCCACAGGGTATGCATTTCAAATTGTGGGAGCGAGCCTGCTCGCGAAGAGGTCATCAGCCACAAATAAAATGCCGGATCACCCTTCACATTCCATGCCGCCGCAATAACTTCTCATAAGTCCCGTCAGCCTTCATCGCTGCAATCGCCCGGTCAAACCCGGCGACGATCTGCTCATGCTGCGGGTTCTTCAGGCTGACCAGAATATGCAGGCTGTTCTCACTCAACGGCTTGGGTAAAAACTCCACCGAATTGCGCACCTTGGCCGATTCCCGGGCCAGGTAATACTTCGCCACGTACTCATCCTCCAGGGTCAGCTTGACCCGGTCCGCCGCGAGCATGCGCACGCCCATGGCGAAGTTGTGCACGGGCACTTTCTGCATCGCCGTGTCGGCATCGAACGGGGCGGAATAGGCGTACCCGCGCACCACCGCAATCGGATAGGTGTGCAGTTGCTCGAGGCTGTTGTATTCAATGGGTGCGTCTTTACGCTTGAGGAAGCGGATGCGATTGATCAGGTACTCACCGGAAAACTGACCGATCTGCGTGCGTTCGTCGTTGTACCAGGCATTGACCAGCACGTCGTAACGCCCCTCGCCAATCCCCAGCAATGCTCGCGCCCACGGCACTTGTTCGTAACCGCTGGCATAACCGGCGCGAGCCAGTGCGGTGCTGACAATGTCGGTGGCCAGGCCACCGTTGACCAGTGCATCGTCGGTAAATGGCGGCCAATTATCGAACGCCAGCCGCAGCTTCTGCGCCGCAACATCCTGGCCGAGCACCAGCAGTCCGATCAAAGCAACGGCTTGAAGCAATCGCAGCATGCTTGAACATCCTTAGCGGGCAACCGCCCGACGTGGTTTCACGTCAAAACCCAAGGCCCCTTACCGGCAAAACCCAAGCATTGAACATTAGCTCATGGGAGCCAGTGGACAGTGCTCTTGAGCAGATTACACAAAGTCGCAGCCAGCGCGAGAAAGGAATAGTGGCATTTTGACCTTTATCACAGACTGTTGCGCCATACAGACATACGGCGCTGCTGCGCTTAGTATCGGGCGACATGGTCAAGGAATCGAAAAATGACAATCGAGTGGATCTGCAAACATCATCGCGATTTGGGCAAAGAGCAGTTGTATGCCCTGTTGAAGCTGCGCTCTGACGTATTCGTGGTCGAACAGAAATGTGCTTATCCAGACCTCGACGGCCAGGATCTGGAGGGCGATACCCATCACCTGATGGGCTGGGAGGATGATCAGCTGATGGCTTATTTGCGCCTGCTCGACCCGGAATCCCAGGGCGGCGACGTGGTGATTGGCCGCGTGGTGACCGCGTCCGCCGGCCGTGGCAAAGGGTTGGGCCACGCGATGATGGAACAGGCGCTGAAGCAGGCCGAAAAGCACTGGCCGCAGGTGCCGATCTATCTGTCGGCGCAGGCACACTTGCAGGGGTATTACGGCAGGTACGGGTTTGTCGCAGTCGGCGAGGAATATCTGGAGGATGACATTCCGCACATCGGCATGCGTCGGTCCTGAAGGCCCTTTCGCGAGCAGGCTCGCTCCCACAGGGAATGCATATCCATTGGGGGAGCGAGCCTGCTCGCGAAGGCGTCAGAACCGTCGGCGCAGGAATCAGGGGTATTCCAGCACCGCTTTTATCTGCCGCAAATTGCGCTCGATCCAGCCGCGATCAATCGCTCCCCACTCACGAATCCGATAGCGCCCGGCATGATTGCGCGCGCCCTCTTCCTGTTCGAACTCACAGATGATGTCCAGATCGGCCAGCGCGGCAATCGTGTCCTGCGCCGTGCGTCGCGGCATGCCGGTGACTTCGGTCAGCGTCGGCACACTCGGCGCCAGGCCGCTATCGATCAGATAAGCCACGTACAAACGGCGATAGAAACTGCTCTTGGTCTTGCTGACGTCCATCCACACCTTCCTGATTGGTCAAGCCTGCATATCCCGCCACGTCAGGTACACACGCAGATCGAACTCGATCTGGTGATACCCCGGCAGCATGTGCTCGCACAGTTTATAGAACGCCTTGTTGTGATCCGATTCCTTGAAGTGCGCCAGCTCGTGCACCACGATCATCTTCAGAAAATCCGGCGCGGCGTCCTTGAACAGCGCGGCGATGCGGATTTCCTTGTTGGCCTTGAGCTTGCCGCCCTGCACCCGCGACACCGTGGTGTGCAGACCGAGCGCGCGGTGGGTCAGGTCGAGGCGGTTGTCGAACAGCACTTTGTCGATGGCCGGCGCATTGCGCATGTACTGCTGTTTGAGATCCAGCGCGTAGCTGTACAAGGCCTTGTCGCTCTGCACGTCGTGTCGCCCTGAATAGCGCTGATTCAGGTATTCACCCAGGCGCCCTTCGGCTATCAGTTGGCGCACCTGATCCTGCAATTGTGCGGGGTAGGCCTGGAGGTACTTCAACACAGTCATGGACGAGCGACGCGGTTCGAAAAAGGTCCGCCAGTGTAGCGAATTCAACCGGGCAACGCGCTCCAGTCAAACGGTTCGACGAAGCTGACCGCGTCTTCGGCGATCAACGGCCGCGCGACGAGGAAGCCCTGCACGTATTCGCAACCATGGGTTTGCAGCCACTGATATTGCTCGAGGGTTTCCACTCCTTCGGCAATCACCAGCAGACCGTATTGCTTGCACAGGTCGATGACCATGCGCACCAGCGCCGCATCCCGTGGCGAGTCCGGCAGGCGCGCGATCAAGTGGCGGTCGAGCTTCAGTGTGTCCAGTTCCAAATCGCGCAGATGCGCCAGCGAGCACGGCCCCGAACCAAAATCATCCAGCGCCACGCGCACCCCGAGATGACGCAGCAGCCGCAGTTGCTTGCGGGTTTCGTCCGGGTTTTGCATCAACGCTTCTTCGGTGACCTCGACTTCCAGTTGCCGCGGTTGCAACGCATGGCGTTCCATGACCTGTCGCAGTTCGGTGACCAGATTCGGCAGGCCGAACTGGGTGTTGCTCAGGCTGACACCGAGCACCAGATCTTCGGCGAACAAGGTTTCCCAGGCTTTGCGCTGCCCGGCGCCACGGTGATAGATCCAGCTGCCGAGGCGACTGATCAAGCGCGCCTCTTCCAGCAACGGCAGAAACAACCCCGGCGGCACATCGCCGACGCTCGGATGCTGCCAGCGCAGCAACGCCTCGAACCCACGGATCTGCCCGCTGCCAATCGCCACCTGCGGTTGATAGACCAGATTGAAATCGCGGTTTTCGATGGCCTCGCGCACGCTGTCTTCAAGCATCAGACGCGAACGCGCGCGGCCGTTCATTTCATGATCATAGAAACGATATTGCTGACGCCCGGCACGCTTGGCTTCGTACATGGCAATGTCCGAAGCGCGCAGCAAACCGTCGAGATTGCGCCCACAGTCGGGATAAGTAGCAATGCCGATACTGGCGCCAAGAACGATATCCAGGCCTTCGATCTGCTGACAGACCGATACCCGTTCGATGAGTTTTTCGGCAATCTTCGCCGCTTGCTCGGGAAACTCCAGATCCAGCAGCGCGGTGAATTCATCGCCGCCCATGCGCGCGAGAATATCGAATGGCCGCAGGCACGCTTTCAATTGCTCGGAAACCCAGCGCAACACGCGGTCGCCGGCGTCATGACCGAGGGAATCATTGACTCGTTTGAAGCCATCGAGATCGAGGTAGAGCAGCACCCAGCTGCTGTCGCTGCGTTCCCCGCGCAACAGCAGGTTTTCCACGGTCTGGTAGAACCCGCGCCGGTTGAGCAGCCCGGTCAGCGGATCGGTTACCGCCTGGAATTCCAGTTGCTGGTGCAAGTGACGCACCACCGACATGTCCAGTACCGTCACCACCATCGCGTGCTGCTCCGAGGGCAGCGGCGCGCAGGACAATGCCACCGGCACTTGCTGCCCGGGCGCCGTGCGCAGCAACGCATCATGCAGGCGCAGGGTTTCACCGCGCTGGTAACCGGCGTAGAACTCGGAATCGGCCCACAGGGGAATGTGTGGCTTCTGCAGGAAATCGAGAAACTCCTTGCCTTCCAGATCCTTCACCGGCGCATTGAGCAGTCGCGAAATCGCCGGGTTGGCAAAGCGGATCACGCCGTCCTCGCTCAACACCAGAATGCCTTCGGCGGCGTTGTCCAGCACCGAGGCATTGAAGGCGCGCGCCACTTCCAGGTCATGACTGAGGCGTTGCAGGGCACGGCGATTGCGCTGGTGCTCGAGCAGCGCCTGGACCTTGGGCTTGAGGATTTGCGGATCGAACGGCTTGAACAGGTAATCCACCGCGCCGCTGGCATAGCCCTTGATCACGGCGTCCTGGGATTGCTCGTTGGCGGTGAGGAAAATGATCGGTGTCAGGCGCGTACGCTGGCTGCCGCGCATCAACCGTGCGACCTCGAAACCGTCCATGCCGGGCATCTGCACATCGAGCAGGACCAGGTCGATGTCGTGTTCGAGCAAAAGGTTCAGCGCCTCGAAACCCGAGGCGGCGGTCATCACGTGCCAATCCTGACGCTGCAGCAACGCGCGCATGCTGATCAGATTTTCGGGGTAATCATCGACGATCAAAAGGACCGAGCTGCCTTCACCTGGCTGGGGTTGCGCGCATTCCATGCTGCTTCTCTTATCGGGACCGGTTGCCGGCAAAACCATAGACGTACTGAGCCTTCACTCTAGACGCGGATCGGTGAAAGCAGAAGCTGTCATCCCGCCATCATTTAAACAATGCTCAACCCAGCCGACTAACGGTCACCGCTACAGCCCCCGAAAACCGGGCGGGATGGCATTTCGACAGGACTTTGACGTCAAGTAATCGCCGGGCGGGCATTAACAAAAATTGCCGCTACGCTTATAAAGACGCCCGAAAACGCGCGGGCTAGAGCTTCTGGCACCGGCGTTCCGGATGAATTGATTGGAAGAACCGTCATGATCGACCTCGCAACCTGGAACCTCAGCGTTCCTGTTGGCAGCCCGCCGTACACCGTCGAAACCTCAAAACTGGTGGATGGCTTCAAGGATCAGTACTTCCATTCCGACACCGGCACCCTGTTCTTCTGGTCCCCGGTGACTGGCTCGAAAACCGAAAACGCCATCTACCCGCGTACCGAACTGCGCGAAACCTATAGCAACGGCACCCTGCGCAACTGGTACTACCCGGACGCCGACAACCTGCTGCGTGCGACCCTCGCGGTGAACAAGGTGCCGAGCTCGGGCAAGATCGTCATTGGCCAGATCCACGCGTACGAAAGCCAGCGGCCGATGGTCAAGCTCGAATATCAGTACAAGGAAAAAACCCAGACCGGCAATCTGGTGATCAAAGTGCGCATGCGCCCGGACGACGCCGAAAGCCGCGTCATCACCCTCGCCACCGGCGTCAAGCTTGATCGTGAATTCAACTACCTGATCCACCTGAGTCCCGGCGGCGCACTGGGCGTAAGTGCGGCGGGGTATCAATGGGACTCACAGATCAGCGCGACCTGGCGCGACAAGCCGCTGTATTTCAAGGCTGGGGTGTATGTGCAGGACAACACCGGGTATACCAGCGAAGGTGGGCAGGTGACGTTTACCAAACTGGATATTGATCACGACAAGTAACGCAAATCCTACTGTAGATACTCTGTTCACGGTCAAGCTTTTTGGGTGTGTTTACCGCTAAAAAGCTTGGCTGTACTGAAGTCTTCGCCTGCCCGCATGCAGGCCCATAGTCCGGTCAGGTATTTGCGCATGACTGCGACAATAGCCTGCATCTTCCTCTTTCCTCGAGCCACCAAGGCTTCGTAAAACGCTTTCACGTTTGGGTCGCAACGTATGGCGGTCAGCGCAGGCATGTACATCGCTGAGCGCAAATAGGCATTGCCGCCCTTACTTATCCGGCCGGGTTTATCAATGCTGGTGCCTGATTGCGTGAGTCGGACATCGAGTCCGGCATGGCGGCTGACCTGCGCCGACTTGAGCGTTACCGGTAAGGTCGTCAGTTCAGCCAGCGCCGCAAATACTGAGATCTCACCCATACCCGGGGCGGCGATCATGTGGGCGAACTGGGCGCTCAACGTTGGGCAGTTGTCGATCAATGCCCGACCCGCTAGTCGGAAACGCTCGATTCGTTTGTCAAAGGCGTTGATGGCTTCTTCTTCGTCCTCAATCAGCATCAGAAGAGTTGTTTGAGTGGCTTTTAGTGCATGCAGCTCGTTTTTGGCGCGGGTGCGATGACCCGTCAAACGATTGATGTGGCGGCCGATAGCGCGCAGTTCAAGCTGTATTGAAGTGGGCGGCGTCCACAACCTTGGGCTCATGCGTTCGCCGTACTCAGCTAATAACTGGGCATCGATTGCGTCCGTCTTGCTGTTTTTCAGCATCAGTTTTGCAAAGTTGTGAAAACTCTTCGGATTGATAACCGAGACTGGCAAACCCGCCGCAGCGAGCTCCATGGCCAAGTCCAGGTAGTAGATTCCTGTGGCTTCCATCACCACAGACATAGGCTTGAGCTCAAGCAATTTGCCGACAGCAGCTTTGCGCCCCGCCGGTGTCTGGTCGATATTGCACTGACCTGCAAAGCGGCCGCCATTGCGCCAGCCCATCGCTGTAGTGCGAGATCCCACATCCAAGCCGACGTGCATGTTCATGCTTTCAACTCCAAGAGAACTGAGTTAAAAATGCTTCCTGGTTCCCCTGACCTCGAACTTCATGCCACTGCAACCTTGTAATGCGAAGTCCGACTCATCGGCTTCTCGATACTCTTCGTGGTGGGCAATGAGGCGGGGGGACCTCTCTACAGACAAGGGCAGGAGCAAGTCCTGCCTTAAGGAGCGATCGGTCTCCCCCAGAAACACATCTTCGTATGTCGCACCAGCGAGCTTAGATCTCATTCATGCTGGTGTGTGGGGAACATACAAGGAGCTGCCGGAGGCTGCGATCTTTTGATCTTGTTTTTGATTCTAAAAAGACAGAATCAAAAGATCGCAGCCTTCGGCAGCTCCTACCTTTAAACAGCGCTGTTTAGAGCTGCCAGCGGTTACTTCCGGATGCCTACAACAGCTTGCGTCGTTGCCTACCACTACGCCAGAATTCGCCGGCTTGTGCGCCTGGCGGGCCATCGGTAACTTGATTCGTGTCACTGATTCCCGGTGATCGGGTTTAGTAGCCCGCGGTTTCAAGCGTGATGCACAAGCATCTGTCAGTCGGGGATTTCGATTCCTGCGCTTGATGGCAGCTGTGCGCAGGGCACCTTCGGGTGCGCCGGCTTGCTCGAAACCCCGGTCTACTAACCTGCGTACAGTTGCCTCCACTTTGATTAGTAGCCAGAGCGGAGGCACTCCAATCAGGTTTCGAGCAAATGACTAAATCAACGCCACATCCGCCGGCCACCGACCCGGCCTCGCCATACGAATCCCTCGACTCAAAAAAACTCAACGACGCCGCCGAACGCGCCCTCGACCACTACCTCAATCCCGCCGCCCTTATCATGGCTAGCACCAACGAACCCGAGCCCATGTACTTCGCAAACCCGAAATACAACACCGAATCCCTGCTGGCCAACGCCAGCGAAACCTTGGGCTCAGCCAGCGTCATGCTCAACAACTTCGCCGCGATGCTCGACCACTCGCATCGCAAAACTGCGCTGGGGATCGCGCAGGTCGTCATGCTCGGTGAACTGGCAGTAAATCAGGCACTGGATCACGTTGAACTGAAGGAGTAATCACTGATAAAGGACTCTTCGTCGGAAAATCTTCCAAACTTCCCTTACAGGTGCCATTCAGCTAGCTGTGCCCTGTGAAGTGCAGTCTGGAGAAGGCGGCGCCAGCAGCGTGGAAAAAGGGTCTGAGAGATTGAGTAGACGCATACGCGTGCGAGCGGACTTATAGTGAGCAAATGTAGCGTTTACGCCACATTTAACTTTGAAAGTTACAGAGACAGTGCATGGATTACGTTCTATTAATGAGCCGCCTCGCCGCCCAATTACGCATAAGGCGTAGGGAGCGCGGACTAACGCAAGCGCAACTCGCCGAGCTCGCGAGAGTGACGCGAAACAAAGTCATCGCTATAGAGAAAGGCACCCTTTCTGTGGACATGAACGCCTATGCACGTGTTATTGCCGCTCTGGATTGCGAGCTCACCGTCAGTCCAGCAGTCATGCCCACGCTTGAAGAGGTAGCGGAAATATTTGTTTAACTACGCCCACAAAGAAACCCGCCTCGGCGGGTTTCTTTTTAATCAGCTCAACACTCAGGCTCAGTTGACCTTGGCGTTCAACTCACCCTTCAGATAACGCTGGTACATCGCTTCCAGCGAGATCGGTTTGATCTTCGAGGCATTACCGGCAGTACCGAACGCTTCATAACGAGCGATACATACATCGCGCATTGCGGTCACAGTGGCGCCGAAGAATTTACGTGGGTCGAATTCGCTCGGGTTGGTAGCCATCAGGCGACGCATGGCGCCGGTGGAGGCCAGGCGCAGGTCGGTGTCGATGTTGACCTTGCGCACGCCGTGCTTGATGCCTTCGACGATTTCTTCAACCGGGACGCCGTAGGTCTCTTTGATGTCGCCGCCGTACTGGTTGATGATCGCCAGCCACTCTTGTGGCACGGAGGACGAACCGTGCATCACCAGGTGGGTGTTGGGGATGCGCTTGTGGATTTCCTTGATGCGGTCGATCGCCAGCACGTCACCGGTCGGTGGCTTGGTGAACTTGTAGGCGCCGTGGCTGGTGCCGATGGCGATGGCCAGGGCATCGACCTGGGTGCGTTTGACGAAGTCAGCGGCTTCTTCCGGGTCGGTCAGCATCTGGCTGTGATCCAGAACGCCTTCGGCGCCGATGCCGTCTTCTTCACCGGCCATGCCGGTTTCCAGCGAACCCAGGCAACCCAGCTCGCCTTCTACCGAAACGCCGCAGGCGTGGGCCATGGCGACGGTTTGTTGGGTGACGCGGACGTTGTAGTCGTAGTCGGTCGGGGTCTTGCCGTCTTCGCCCAGCGAGCCGTCCATCATCACCGAGCTGAAGCCCAGTTGAATCGAACGCTGGCAGACGTCAGGGCTGGTGCCGTGGTCCTGGTGCATGCACACCGGGATGTGCGGGAATTCTTCGATCGCCGCCAGGATCAAGTGACGCAGGAATGGCGCGCCGGCGTATTTGCGGGCGCCGGCCGAAGCCTGGACGATCACCGGGGAGTCAGTCTTGTCAGCGGCTTCCATGATGGCGCGCATCTGCTCAAGGTTGTTGACGTTGAAGGCTGGAACGCCGTAGCCGAACTCGGCTGCGTGGTCCAGCATCTGGCGCATGCTGATAAGTGCCATTGTGTGTGTCTCTCCCGGTTGAGGGTCGTTGATCGTGCCAGCCTGCCGGAGCGGCGGCGGCTATTCAAGTTAATGCAGATCGGGGGTTGAGGCCCGGTCTGGTGATTCGGTGTTACCAAAACTGTGTGAACAACAGAGAATCCCTGTGGGAGCGAGCCTGCTCGCGAAAGCGGTCTGACAGACACTGCATCATCGACGGCAAGATTGCTTTCGCGAGCAGGCTCGCTCCCACATTTGGATCTCTGTACACCAATTCAATCGTGTTACTCGGCCTTGCAACCACGGCCAATCAGGTCATTGGTGGCGACCCAGTACACCAGGCCTTCGTCACCCTTGACGTGAAACGCCAGCATGCCATCGCTGTACAGCGCGCCCGAGGCGCCCGGCTCTTCTTTCAGGCGATAGACCTGATCACCGCCGCCGAGGCGAACGTCGACTTCCTTCTGGCCGGCATCGGCGTAACGCCACAACACCTTGGCCTGGCTGTCGCAGGTCCAGGTCGTCCAGTCGTCTGCCGGGGCCGACGACTGAAACAGGTTCAACTGCGCGCAACCACCCAACAATGCCAACGCCGCAACGGCGATCAAGCCTTTCATCCGTGTTCCTCGACTGACGACGCACGCCGCCAGCCCTGAGTTAAAGAGTCAGACCCGTCAAGGACAACCATGTTCCTTGACCGGGGTTTGCGTCTCGTATTTGTCCAGGCCGTCCGGACCCGAGCGCTTGTTCAGCACCGGGTTGGTTTCGGCCTGCCAGTCGGCTTGATAACAGCCCTTCTGCGGTTCGCTCGGTGCTGGCGTCGCGTCAGCCTTCGGGGTGCTCCCGCAGGCCGCCAGCGTACCGGTCAGCAACAACAGCGCTAACGACTTGACCATGTGAACACTCCTTTGCCTGGCCAAACGGGCAGCCTCAGGCCTTGGCCCGGCTTTCCAGGACTTCAACGGCAGGCAGCACCTTGCCCTCGACGAATTCGAGGAACGCGCCACCGCCGGTGGAAATGTAGGAGATCTGCTCAGCCACGCCATATTTATCGATCGCCGCCAAGGTGTCGCCACCGCCCGCGATGGAGAATGCCGAGCTCTCGGCGATGGCCTGGGCCAGCACTTTGGTGCCGTTGCCGAACTGATCGAACTCGAACACGCCGACCGGGCCGTTCCACAGAATGGTTTTCGACGATTTCAGCAGCTCGGCGAAATTGGCCGCGGTTTGCGGGCCGATGTCGAGAATCATGTCGTCAGCCGCAACATCAGCGATCAGCTTCACAGTCGCTTCAGCGCTTTCGGCAAATTCCTTGGCGACCACGACGTCAACCGGCAACGGCACGCTGACTTTCGCCGCGATTTCACGGGCGGTGTCGAGCAGGTCCGGTTCGTACAGCGATTTGCCGACCGGGTGACCGGCGGCAGCGAGGAAGGTGTTGGCGATGCCGCCACCGACGATCAGTTGATCGCAGATCTGGCTCAGGCTGTTGAGTACGTCGAGTTTGGTCGAGACCTTGGAGCCGGCAACAATGGCCGCCATTGGCTTGGCCGGTGAGCCCAGGGCTTTGCCCAGTGCGTCCAGTTCAGCGGCCAGCAACGGGCCGGCAGCGGCGACTTTGGCGAACTTGGCGACGCCATGGGTCGAACCTTCGGCGCGGTGAGCAGTACCGAAAGCGTCCATCACGAACACGTCGCACAGGGCCGCGTATTGCTGGGCCAGATCGTCGGCGTTCTTTTTCTCGCCCTTGTTGAAGCGCACGTTTTCGAACAGCACGATGTCGCCAGCCTTGACTTCAACACCACCGAGGTAATCAGCCACCAGCGGCACTTCGCGCCCGAGCGCTTTGCTCAGATAGTCGGCGACAGGTTTCAGGCTGTTTTCGGCGGAGAACTCGCCTTCGGTAGGACGGCCCAGGTGCGAGCAGACCATCACTGCCGCGCCTTTTTCCAGGGCCAGCTTGATGGTCGGCAGCGAAGCCAGGATGCGCGCGTCGCTGGTGACAACACCGTCCTTGACGGGGACGTTGAGGTCTTCGCGGATCAATACGCGCTTACCTTGCAGATCGAGGTCGGACATCTTCAACACGGTCATGGGTCGCACTTCCTACGGTTTTTTTGAAGTTGCTGTTTGCAGATAGTGGTCTGCAACGTCCAGCATTCGGTTGGCAAAACCCCATTCGTTGTCGAACCAGGCCAGGATGTTCACCAGTTTGGGGCCGGAAACACGGGTCTGACTGGCATCGACGATGGCCGAATGTGGGTCATGGTTGAAATCACAGCTGGCGTGCGGCAACTCGGTGTAGGCCAAAAGGCCTTTGAGCGGGCCGCTGGTGGCGGCTTCGCGCAGGATCCGGTTGACCTCATTGGCGTCAGTCGCGGTGGCGGTCTGCATCGTGATGTCGAGGCAGGACACGTTGACTGTCGGCACGCGCACGGCTTTGGCCTGAATTCGTCCGGCAAGTTCCGGCAGCAGGCGCTCGATACCACGCGCCAGACCAGTGGACACCGGGATCACCGACTGGAACGCCGAACGCGTGCGGCGCAGGTCTTCGTCATGATAGGCGTCGATCACCGGCTGATCGTTCATTGCCGAGTGAATGGTGGTGATCGACACGTAATCCAGACCGATCGCCTGATCGAGCAGACGCAGCAGCGGCACGCCGCAGTTGGTGGTGCACGAGGCGTTGGACACCAGCAGTTCATCGCCGGTCAGGCAGTCCTGATTGACGCCGTAGACGATGGTGGCGTCGACATCCGCTTCGCTGGCCATCGGCTGCGAGAACAGCACGCGCGGCGCGCCGGCATCGAGAAATCGTTGGCCATCGGCACGGGTGTGGTAAGCGCCGGAGCATTCCAGCACCAGATCGACGCCTAGCGACGCCCAATCGATACCTTCAGGGGTGGCACTGCGCAGGACCTTCACGCAGTCGCCATTGATATGCAGACAATCGCCCTCAACCCGCACTTCGCCGGGAAAGCGGCCGTGGGTGGAGTCGAAGCGTGTCAGGTATTCGATGCTGGCCATGTCGGCCAGATCGTTGATCGCGACAATTTCAAACCCGGCCTTCGCGCCGCGCTCGAACAACGCCCGCAAGACGCAACGACCAATGCGGCCGTAGCCGTTGAGTGCAACTTTGTAGGGACGCGGTTGAGGCATGGGGTTCTCGATTACCGTGGTGAATCATGCAGTGCGATATTGCCTGAACCAACGCTTTCGCGAGCAGGCTCGCTCCCACATTGGAATGCATTTCCCTGTGGGAGCGAGCCTGCTCGCGAAGGCGTCAGCCCGGACAACACAACTGTCAGATTTAGTCTTCCAGCAGCTCTTCAGCCTGACCCAAGATGTTTTCCAGGGTAAAACCGAACTCTTCGAACAATGCCGAAGCCGGCGCCGACTCACCGTAGGTGGTCATGCCGATAACGCGACCTTCCAGACCCACGTACTTGAACCAGAAATCGGCGTGGGCCGCTTCGATGGCGATACGTGCGCTGACCTGCAACGGCAGAACCGATTGCTTGTACTCCGCATCCTGAGCATCAAACGCGCTGGTGCAAGGCATCGAAACCACGCGAACCTTGCGGCCCTGCTCGGTCAGTTTATCGAAGGCCTGTACGGCCAGACCGACTTCCGAACCGGTGGCGATCAGGATCAGCTCAGGCTCGCCTGCGCAATCCTTGAGCACATAACCGCCACGGCTGATGTTGGCAATCTGGCCAGCGTCGCGTTCCTGATGTTGCAGATTCTGCCGCGAGAAGATCAGCGCCGAAGGGCCGTCCTTGCGCTCCAGCGCGTTTTTCCAGGCCACTGCCGATTCCACGGCATCGGCTGGACGCCAGGTGTCGAGGTTCGGCGTGCTGCGCAGGCTGGTCAATTGCTCGATCGGCTGGTGCGTCGGGCCGTCTTCGCCCAGACCGATAGAGTCGTGGGTGTACACGTGAATCACGCGCTTCTTCATCAAAGCCGACATACGTACGGCGTTGCGTGCGTATTCCATGAACATCAGGAAGGTCGCGCCGTAAGGCACCAGACCGCCGTGCAGGGCGACGCCGTTCATGATCGCGGTCATGCCGAACTCGCGCACGCCGTAGTACATGTAGTTGCCGCTGGCATCTTCAGCGCTGACGCCTTTGCAGCCTTTCCACAGGGTCAGGTTGGAGCCGGCGAGGTCAGCCGAACCGCCGAGCATTTCCGGCAGCAGCGGGCCGAAGGCGTTGAGGGTGTTCTGGCTGGCTTTGCGGCTGGCGATGGTTTCGCCCTTGGCCGCGACTTCGGCGATGTAGGCCGAGGCTTTTTCCGAGAAGTCGGCCGGCAGTTCGCCGCTCAGACGACGGATCAGCTCGTTGGCTTCAGTCGGGAATGCAGCGGAGTAAGCGGCGAAACGCTGATCCCACTCGGCTTCAACCGCGCGACCAGCTTCTTTGGCGTCCCACTCGGCATAGATCTCGGCCGGGATTTCGAACGGGCCGTGGTTCCAGTTCAGCGCCTGACGGGTCAGGGCGATTTCTGCGTCACCCAATGGGGCGCCGTGGCAATCTTCCTTGCCCTGCTTGTTCGGCGAACCGAAACCGATGGTGGTCTTGCAGCAGATCAGCGTCGGCTGGGCGCTCTTGCGCGCGGTTTCGATGGCGGTCTTGATCTCTTCCGGATCGTGGCCGTCGACGTTGCGGATCACCTGCCAGTTGTAGGCTTCGAAACGCTTCGGCGTGTCATCGGTGAACCAGCCTTCGACTTCACCGTCGATGGAAATGCCGTTGTCATCGTAGAAGGCAATCAGCTTGCCCAGGCCCAGTGTGCCGGCCAGGGAGGCGACTTCGTGGGAAATGCCTTCCATCATGCAGCCATCACCGAGGAACACGTAGGTGTGGTGGTCAACGATGTTGTGGCCGGGACGGTTGAACTGCGCGCCCATGACTTTTTCAGCCAGAGCGAAACCGACGGCGTTGGCCAGACCCTGACCCAGCGGGCCGGTGGTGGTTTCGACGCCCGGGGTGTAACCGAATTCCGGGTGGCCTGGAGTGCGGCTGTGCAGTTGACGGAACTGCTTGAGGTCGTCGATGGACAGGTCGTAGCCGGTCAGGTGCAGCAGCGAGTAGATCAACATCGAGCCGTGGCCGTTGGACAGCACGAAGCGGTCACGGTCGGCGAACGACGGGTTGCTCGGGTTGTGCTTGAGGTAGTCGCGCCACAGCACTTCGGCAATATCTGCCATACCCATAGGGGCACCGGGATGGCCGCTGTTGGCTTTTTGCACGGCATCCATGCTGAGGGCACGAATGGCGTTGGCACGCTCACGACGGCTAGGCATCGCTGATCTCCTGGGTGTGAATAGACTGAAACGGAAAAAAGGAGGGCATTTTCCCTCACCCATGCGCCTCGGGGCAATGACAGATAGTCATCGGCAGGCGTTTTTCCAATCGATAGCACAGGTTTCGCTTGGTGAAACCTTTCCGCTATTCGTTTGTAGAGACTGCCGTCCGCCGAGAAGTGCCATTTATCGAGCAATATCAAAACTTTTTGATATTGGCCTTGCGGTGCCTTGCCCCCGTCTCTAGACTGCCAGCCCTATGAACTTACGCGTGCCTTCCATTCGCCATGACGATTGCGACGAGCTGGCGGCCCTGTGCAAGGCCGGCGGCGATCCGCTGCGGCTGAATGTATTGCGCGCGCTGGCCAACGATTCGTTTGGCGTGCTGGAGCTGGCGCAGATTTTCGGCATCGGCCAGTCGGGCATGAGCCATCACCTCAAGGTGCTGGCGCAAGCCGACCTGGTGGCGACACGCCGTGAGGGCAACGCAATTTTTTATCGTCGCGCCCTGCCCCACAGTGGATTGCTCGGCGGCAAGCTGCACGCGGCGTTGTTGGAAGAAGTCGACGATCTGGATCTGCCTGATGAAGTGCAAGCACGCATCGAGCAGGTTCATGGTCAGCGTGCCGCCGCCAGCCGGGACTTTTTCGCTCGGGTCGCGGAAAAATTCCGTGCCCAGCAGGACTTGATCGCAGGCCTGCCGCAGTACCGTGACAGCGTGCTGGCCCTGCTCGACAAACTGAACTTCGATGGTGCAGCCACGGCCATTGAAGTCGGCCCCGGCGATGGTGCTTTTCTGCCGGAACTGGCCCGTCGTTTCGGCACCGTAACCGCGCTGGACAACAGCCCGGCGATGCTCGAACTGGCGCGTCAGGTGTGTGAACGTGAACAGCTGGCTAACGTCAGCCTGCAATTGGCCGATGCATTGAACGGCACAAGCCTTCAAGCCGATTGCGTGGTGTTGAACATGGTCCTGCACCATTTCGCCGCCCCGGCCGATGCGCTCAGGCACATGGCCGATTTGCTGCAACCGGGCGGTAGCCTGCTCGTGACAGAGTTATGTAGCCACAATCAGAGTTGGGCCAGGGAGGCCTGCGGTGATCTCTGGTTGGGGTTTGAACAGGACGATCTGGCCCGTTGGGCCACCGCTGCGGGACTCGTTCCCGGGGAAAGCCTCTATGTAGGCTTACGTAATGGTTTCCAGATCCAGGTTCGCCACTTTCAGCGACCGGCTGGCGACACTCACCATCGGTAAATTCAGGAAAACATCGAGATGAGCGAATACTCCCTCTTCACCTCCGAGTCCGTGTCTGAAGGACATCCGGACAAAATCGCCGACCAGATTTCCGATGCGGTGCTGGACGCCATTATTGCCCAGGACAAACACGCTCGCGTGGCCGTGGAAACCCTGGTCAAGACCGGCGTGGCCATCGTTGCCGGTGAAGTGACCACCAGCGCCTGGGTCGACCTGGAGCAGATCGTTCGTGACGTGATTTGCGACATCGGCTACACCAGCTCCGAAGTCGGCTTCGACGGCGCCACCTGCGGCGTGATGAACATCATCGGCAAGCAGTCCCCTGACATCAACCAAGGCGTCGACCGTGCCAAGCCTGAAGATCAGGGCGCCGGCGACCAGGGCCTGATGTTCGGCTACGCCAGCAACGAAACCGACGTGCTGATGCCAGCGCCGATCACCTTCTCGCACCAACTGGTGCAGCGTCAGGCTGAAGCACGCAAGTCGGGCCTGCTGCCTTGGCTGCGTCCGGATGCCAAGTCGCAAGTGACCTGCCGTTACGAAGGCGGCAAGGTTGTCGGCATCGACGCTGTGGTGCTGTCGACCCAGCACAACCCGGAAGTGTCGTACAAAGACCTGCGCGAAGGCGTGATGGAGTTGATCGTCAAGCACGTACTGCCTGCCGAACTGCTGAGCAAGGACACCCAGTTCCACATCAACCCGACCGGCCAGTTCATCATTGGCGGCCCGGTAGGTGACTGCGGTCTGACCGGTCGCAAGATCATCGTCGACAGCTACGGCGGCATGGCCCGTCACGGCGGCGGCGCGTTCTCCGGCAAGGATCCATCGAAGGTTGACCGTTCGGCTGCCTACGCTGGCCGTTACGTGGCCAAGAACATCGTTGCGGCCGGCCTGGCCGAGCGTTGCGAGATCCAGGTTTCCTACGCGATCGGTGTGGCCCAGCCTACGTCGATCTCGCTGAACACCTTCGGCACCGGCAAGATCAGCGATGACAAGATCATCAAACTGGTGCGTGAAGTGTTCGACCTGCGTCCATACGCAATCACCACCATGCTCGACCTGCTGCACCCGATGTACCAGGAAACCGCAGCCTACGGCCACTTCGGTCGTGCGCCGCAGACCAAGACCGTTGGCGAAGACAGCTTCACCACGTTCACCTGGGAAAAAACCGACCGCGCCGACGCCCTGCGTTCCGCCGCTGGCCTGTAATACCCTGGCTGCAAGAAAGCCCCGCACGGTTCGCGCCGTGCGGGGCTTTTTCATGCCTGACAGATTTTTGAGATCCCTGCGGGAGCGAGCCTGCTCGCGAAGGCGCCCGCCCCGGCAACACCAATTCCCCTGCCCCGAAACAGTTCGCAAAAAAGCCGCGCAACGTTCTTCAGATCCTCACCTACCCTTCAAGCATCACCCCCCGAGCAAGGACGCTCACAATGCTCTTCACACTGCGCCTGTTGCTGGCCTTCCTGCTGGCACTCATCACCCTCGTCAGCCAAGCCAACTGCCCGAACTGGGATCTTTCCCAAGCCCAACGCGAAATCACCGCCCTGCAAAACCGGATCGACCAATGGGACGACGCCTATCACCGCGAAGGCCGCTCATTGATCAGCGACGAACTCTATGACCAGTCCCGGCTGCGGCTGAAAGAATGGCAAGCCTGTTTCAACCAACCCTCATCCCCGCAGCCGTTGCACACCGCGTCCGGCCCGGTCACCCACCCCATCGCCCACACCGGCCTGGACAAGCTGCACAAAGCCGAAGACGTCGCCCACTGGTTGCGCGATCGCCAGAACGTCTGGGTGCAGCCCAAGGTCGACGGCGTGGCTGTCACGCTGATCTACCGCCAGGGAATATTGCAGCAGGCGATCAGTCGCGGTGACGGGGTCAACGGCCAGGACTGGACCGCCTCCGCGCGCAGGATCGCAGCCATTCCGCAACGGTTGAGGCAGCCACGGGATCTGCTGGTACAGGGCGAACTCTATTGGCGCCTGAACGCCCATGTTCAATCACAGTCCGGCAGCGTCAATGCCCGCGCCACCATCGCCGGGATGATGGGACGTAAAACACTCGATGTTGAACAGGCCGCCGGGATCGGCCTGTTTGTCTGGGACTGGCCGCAAGGTCCTGTGCGGCTGCCGGAGAGATTGTCCGAACTCCAGGCATTGGGATTCGCTGCAACCGAAACCTATACACAGCCCATCAACCGATTCGAGGACGCGCAAAAATGGCGTGAACACTGGTATCGCTCGCCACTGCCCTTTGCCAGCGACGGCGTGGTGCTGCGTCAGAGCCAACGGCCACCTGCCGAACGCTGGCAGGCTCGCGCGCCGTATTGGGCGATCGCCTGGAAATACCCGTTCGCCCAGGCATTGGCCGAAGTGCGCAAGGTCAGTTTCAAGATCGGCCGCACCGGGCGGATCACGCCGGTGCTGGAACTGCTGCCCGTCAGACTCGATGACCGCGAGATCAAACGGGTCAGCGTCAGCTCGCTCAAGCGCTGGCAAACCCTCGACATCCGTCCCGGCGATCAGGTGGCAATCAGTCTGGCCGGGCTGACCATTCCGCGCCTCGACAGTGTCGTGCTGCGCACCAGCGAACGGGCAGACATCAGCATTCCCGATGCCGGCGATTACCACGCCCTGAGCTGCTGGCAGCCGACGCCGGGGTGTGAAAGCCAGTTTCTCGCGCGTCTGACCTGGCTCAGTGGCAAGCAGGGCCTGGCCATGCAGCATGTCGGTCGCGGCACCTGGGAGAAACTTTTGGAAACAGGCCGTCTGAAACACCTGCTGGATTGGCTGACCCTCGATGCGTCAGAGCTTGCTAACATTGCCGGCCTCGGCGAGCGCAGCAGCGCACGTTTGATCCAGAGTTTTGAGGGCGCGCGGCAACAGCCGTTCGCTCGATGGTTGAAAGCGCTGGGCATGCCGCCGACCGGACAGGCACAACTGGACGATTCGTGGCAGGCCCTGGCACAACGCGACACTGAACAATGGCAGGCAGAAGCCGGCATCGGCCCGGGACGCGCGGCGCAACTGAGCGCATTCTTTCGCGACCCGCAGGTACTGGCTTTGAGTGAAACCCTGAAAGCCGCCGGAATCGACGGCTTCTGAACCTGCAATCCCCGCCCGGCGGGAACCCAACGGCCGGCCAGACGCTCCAACAGCGCAGTGCCCTCCCACCCCGATTGCCTTTGCACATGGAGCTTTTATGAAATTTCTCGCACCGCTCGCCCTGCTTACTCTTTGCGGCGTCATGGCCGCTCCGGTCATGGCCGAAGAAGACGGCCCGGGCCTGACCGGTTGCGCTGCCAAGAAGCAGGGCATCATCAATCAGATCGAACAGGCCAAGTCGCGCGGCAACATGGAGCAGCAGGCAGGCCTGGAAACCGCACTGCGTGAAGTCAATGAACACTGCACCGACGCCGGGCTGAAAAAAGAACGTGAGAACAAAGTGCTTGAGGCCAAGCATGAGGTGAGCCAGCGTCAGGCGGACCTCGACAAGGCCATGAAGAAGGGCGATCCGGAGAAGATCAACAAGCGCAAGGAAAAGCTCGCCGAGTCGCGCAAGGAACTGCAGGAAGCGCTGGACGAGATCGATAAGTAACCGAAGCCCTTTGGGGAGGGGATTTATCCCCGTCCGACGGCGAAGCGGTCGCAAATTCGGCTGGTCGGGTCCGACTGAAAAAACTCGGCTGTATGGTTTTGGGGCTGCTTCGCAGCCCATCGGGGATAAATCCCCTCGCCACAAGGTACTCACTCGCCACAACGTACTCAGCAGCCTCAGGAATCAATGATCGCGAAACTCTTTATGGCAAGCACTGCAGGCATCTTCAACTTTCTGCACTGCCGGCCCAAGATTGCTGGCCTTGTACGGCTGAACCTGACTGGCGACCACCAATTCACCGGTGGCTGTCTCGAGGGCGCGGGCCAGTTCCTGAAAACGCGCCTGTTTCTGCCAGACATCATCTTTGGCGCTGGTGTGATCTTCCTCGCGCACCTGCGGAAAATGCTTCCACGGCTCATGGGCCAACTCATCAAGTCTGACCGCGCCCTCGGCGAATTTCGGCCCGTCGAAGGCGATGCGCCCACGCAACATGCCGCCGAGGTCTTCGCTGGTCTTGAGCATCTGCTTGAAGATGGCCTTGCGTTGACCCAGCGGCGAATTCGGGTCGACACCGCCACAGGCGGACAAGGTCAGGCAGGCCAGCAATACAACAGCAATGGGTTTCAGAGTCATGGTGGCTTCAGGTCGCGGAAATCGGCGGCCAGTATCCTCGGCTCACCGCCAAACACCAATAGCCCTATTAAAAATACGGGTTGGTCGAGCGCATGGAGCACTCGACCAACCGGCACAGGAATCACTCCATGAACAGCCGCTTCACGGCCTGGCGTCACCCGCTTATCGTCACCCTTCCACTGCTCGCCATCCTCGCCGGTTGCACAGGCGGCGACAGCGCCAAACCAAAAACCCATGCGCTGGCTACCTATTCCAGCGCGGCATGGGAAGCCTTGCCAGCGGTATCCGATAGCGATCTGGTCGCCGGTTTCGGCTCGTGGCGCAGCGCCTGCACACGACTCAAAGCCGACACAGTCTGGGGGCCGACCTGCGCTGCGGCGGTGAATGTGCCGCAAAGCGCCGCCGAGATTCGTGCATTCCTCAAGCAGAATCTCGATGTCTACGGCCTGCGCGCCGAGAATGACAACCCCAATGGTCTGATCACTGGCTACTACGAACCGGTGTACCCCGGCAGCCTGACGCCCACCGCAACGGCGAACGTGCCGGTGTACGGTGTGCCGGAAGACATGATCATCGTCTCGCTCGACAGCATTTACCCGGAATTGAAGGGCAAGCGCCTGCGCGGTCGCCTCGAAGGTCGCGTGCTCAAGCCTTACGACGACGCGGCGACCATTGAATCCAAAGGCGTGAAAGCGCCAGTGGTCGCCTATCTGACTGACCCGATGAATCTGCAATTTCTACAGATCCAGGGCTCGGGCCGGATCCAGACCGAGGACGGCAAACAGTTGCGCATCGCCTACGCCGATCAGAACGGCCACCCGTACCGGCCGATCGGTCGCTGGCTGGTCGAGCAAGGCGAGCTGAAGAAAGAAGACGTGACCATGAGCGCGATCAGCAACTGGGCCAAGGCCAACCCCACGCGCATTCCGGAACTGCTCGCCAGCAACCCCAGCTACGTGTTCTTCACCCGCAACCCGGACAGCAACGAAGGCCCACGCGGCTCGCTGAACGTGCCGCTGACCGCCGGCTACAGCGCGGCGGTGGATCGCAAGGTGATTCCGTTGGGCAGTCTGTTATGGCTGTCGACCACCAAACCGGATGGCACCCCACTGGTGCGCCCGGTCGCGGCGCAGGATACCGGCGGCGCGATTGCCGGTGAGGTGCGCGCGGATCTGTTCTGGGGCACGGGTGATGCGGCCGGGCAACTGGCCGGGGACATGAAGCAGCAGGGGCAGATCTGGATGCTCTGGCCTAAAGGACAAGAGTTGCCGCAAGTGCCGCAGGTGGCGGATACACCGAAGCAAAAGTCTTAGGTTCTTCGTAGTCTGATCCATCGCTTTCGCGAGCACGCTCGCTCCCACATCTGAAATGCATTTCCATGTGGGAGCGAGCCTGCTCGCGAAGAGGCCGGCAGCAATAGCCGATAATCAGATCGACACAAAGAAGAACGAAGCAATCAGCCCCATCCCGATAAACCACACCACCGAACGCAGTGCAGCCCAGTCAGCCAGGTAGCAGATGATGTACAGCAGGCGACTGGTGATAAACAGCACGGCCAGCACATTGACCGTCACCAGCTGCGCAGTGCCGACCAGGTGCGCAACGATCACCGCAGCGGCAAACGCAGGCGTTACTTCAAAGCTGTTCAGTTGCGCGGCGTGGGCGCGACGGGCGACGCCATCGACGCTGTCGAGAAAGTCCCGTGGATCATAATTGTCCTTGAGGCGGAAACCGCCGGTGGCCTTCGCCACGATCGTGCATACGTACGGCAGGAAAATCGCGACCAACACACACCACAGAGCCACTGTCATAACGTCGTCCTTTTTTCGATTGGAGAAATTGGCGAGCGATCAGAAATTCATCACCAGCATGCCGATCAGCACCTGCCCACAGGCTAAGAGCCGCGCCCGGCAGAAAGGTTCTTTCAGCTGGATATAACAAGGCACTTCCAGCGCGCCGTCGATTAGTCAGATTATTGATTCGTCATGTGTCAGCAGCTGTTTATACTGCAACCCACCACGCCGTACTCAGCTGCACACCAAAAAATTCCAATAAAAGCTGCCTGCTCCGCTTTCTTCGAAAACGGTCGCTGGCACGCGTATGCCTGATCAAAGCGTCAAGACTACCGACAGAGACCTTGCGCATGCCCCTCGCTTTGCTTGCACTCGCCGTTGCCGCGTTCGGCATCGGCACTACCGAATTCGTCATCATGGGCCTGCTGCCCGACGTCGCCCGCGATCTGGCGGTGAGCATTCCTCACGCCGGGCTGCTGATCACCGGTTACGCCCTGGGCGTGGTGTTCGGCGCACCGATCCTGGCGATCGGCACCGCCAATATGCCGCGCAAAGCGACATTGCTGGGCATGACGCTGATGTTCATCCTCGGCAACGTGCTCTGCGCGCTGGCACCCAACTACGCGACGCTGATGGCGGCGCGGGTGGTCACGGCGCTGTGTCATGGGGCGTTTTTCGGCATTGGCTCGGTGGTTGCCGCCGGCCTGGTGGCGCCGAACAAACGCGCGCAAGCCATTGCCATGATGTTCACCGGCCTGACCCTGGCCAACGTGCTCGGCGTGCCACTCGGCACAGCGCTTGGCCAATACGCTGGCTGGCGCTCGACCTTCTGGGCGGTGTCGGTGATCGGCATTGTTGCGGCGCTGGCGCAGTGGTTGTGGCTGCCAAAACACATCGCAATGGACAAAGCCAACCTCGCCAGCGAATTCAAAGTGCTGGGCAAGGCCAACGTGCTGCTGGCGCTGGGCATGAGCGTGCTGGCCTCGACCAGCCTGTTCAGCGTGTTCACCTATATCGCACCGATCCTGCAAGACATCACTGGCGTCAGCCCCCACGGCGTGACGGTGATGCTGCTGTTGTTCGGCGTCGGCCTGACAGCGGGCAGCATGCTCGGCGGTCGTCTGGCCGATAGCCGCTTGCTGCCGTCACTGGTCGGCGTTGCGCTGGCAGTCGTGGTGATTCTCGCGGCGTTCAGCCAGACCAGCCGTTCGGTGATTCCGGCGGCGATCACTCTGGTGCTGTGGGGAATTTTCGCTTTTGCGCTGTGCCCGATTCTGCAGTTGCTGATCATCGATCAGGCGCATGAAGCGCCGAATCTGGGTTCGACGCTGAACCAGAGCGCGTTCAACCTTGGCAATGCCGCAGGCGCCTGGATCGGCGGACTGGTGGTTGCCAGCGGCGCGGATCTGGCGGACCTGCCGTGGACCGGGGCGCTGGTCGGCGTGCTGACGGTGCTGACGGCGCTGTTGTTCATTTACCTGCAACGTCGGCGGGCGAGTGCGGTCAATGTGACTGGCTGAGACCTCTGCGACTAACCACCTGTGGCGAGGGGATTTATCCCCGTTGGGCTGCGCAGCAGCCCCAAAACCTTCGATCGGGTTTTGTCAGGAATTATCGATAAGCCCGATTGCGACGGCTTCGCCGCCGAGCGGGGATAAATCCCCTCGCCACAATGAACTGTGGTGTGTCCCATGTCGCTGTTTGCCCATCAAACCCCTGCGTCCAACCTCCGGTCGCGCTCCATTCACTCTCCATCCAAAGGACCCCGGATGCTTGAACTCGTCGCCGCTTTCATCTGCCTCACCACCCTCCTGACCTTCGTCAATTTCCGCTTTATCGGCCTGCCGCCGACCATCGGCGTGATGGTTACCGCCCTGCTGTTCTCACTGCTCCTGCAAGGCCTCAGCGTCCTCGGCTTTCCCGGCCTCGAAGACCGCGTGCAGCAACTGATCGGCCAGATCGATTTCGGCGATCTGCTGATGAACTGGATGCTCTCGTTCCTGCTGTTCGCCGGCGCCCTGCACGTCAACCTCAATGACTTGCGCAGCTACCGCTGGCCGATCGGCCTGCTGGCCACCTTCGGCGTGTTGATCGCCACCGTGGTGATCGGCAGCTTGGCCTTCTACATTTTTGCCCTGTTCGGCTGGCACGTGAGTTTCCTCTACTGCCTGTTGTTCGGCGCGCTGATCTCACCGACCGACCCGATTGCCGTGCTCGGCGTGTTGCGTACCGCCAACGCTTCGAAGCCACTGAAAACCACCATCGTCGGCGAATCACTGTTCAACGACGGCACGGCGGTGGTGGTCTTCACCGTGCTGCTGGGCATCGCGCAACTGGGCGAAACCCCGACCGTCAGCGCCACGGCCATGCTCTTCGTCCATGAGGCCATTGGCGGTGTGTTGTTCGGCGGGCTGATCGGTTATCTGGTCTATCGGATGATCAAAAGCGTCGAGCAGCATCAGATCACCGTGATGCTGACCCTGGCCCTGGTGATCGGCGGTTCGGCGATGTCCACCGAACTGCACGTCTCGGCGCCGATTGCGATGGTGGTGGCCGGTCTGATCATCGGCAACCTGGGGCGCAATCTGGCGATGAACGACATGACCCGGCGTTATCTGGACGGCTTCTGGGAATTGCTCGATGACATGCTCAACGCGCTGCTGTTTGCGCTGATCGGCATGGAACTGTTGCTGCTGCCGTTCAACTGGCTGCACATGGCCGCCGCAGGCCTGCTGGCGGTGGCGATCCTGCTGTCGCGCCTGCTTACCGTGGCGCCAGCGATCCTTTTGCTGCGCCGCTGGCGCTCGGTGCCGGCCGGCACCATCCGCATCCTCACTTGGGGCGGTTTGCGCGGCGGTGTTTCGGTGGCACTGGCCCTGGCCCTGCCGCTGGGCCCGGAGCGCGATCTGCTGCTGAGCATCACCTACATCGTCGTGCTGTCGTCGATCCTGCTGCAGGGCCTGACCATCGGCAAACTGGTCAAGCACGCGACGCGCAACGAGCCGGCCAGCGTGCCTGAGCCAGCCCACCACTGATCATTTCTTGATCGACTGCGGATCGGGCTTAACAGCCTGATCCGCAGACTCCTTCGGGGCACCGCTTTCGCTGCGAATCTGCGCATGGCTGATCAGCGCGAAGATAAAGCTGCCGCCAATGATGTTCCCCGCCAGCGTCGGCCCGGCGAACACCGCCCAGAAATCACTCCACGGCAACTCGCCGGCAAACACCAGATACGACACTTCCGCCGATCCGACGACGATGTGGGTGAAGTCGCCCAGCGCCATGAAGTAGGTGATGAGGATGATGATCCACATCTTCGCGCTCTCCATGGACGGGATCATCCAGACCATGGTGGCGATCATCCAGCCGGAGACGATGCCCTTGGCGAACATCTGACTGGCGCTGTGTTCCATGACCTTGCGGCCGATCTCGAGGAAGGCGACGTCGGTCTTGCTGTCGAAAATCGGCAGTTCCAGCATCACGTACGCCACCAGAATCGTCCCGCAGAGGTTGCCGACCAATACCACTGTCCACAGACGGATCAGGCGCAGGAAATTCTTCAGCGTCGGCCTGGTCATCACCGGCAGCACGGCGGTCAGGGTGTTTTCGGTAAACAGTTGCTGGCGCGCGAGGATGACCGCGAGGAAACCGGCGCAGTAGCCGAAACTGGCGATCACCTTGAATTCGTCGCCATCGGGCAGGCGCGAATTGAGCAATCCCATGCCCATCAGCGACAGGCCCATGGTCAATCCTGCCGCCAGCGCCGACCACCACAGCGCGGCAATGCTGCGCTCCAGTTCCTGGTCGCCCTGAGTGCGGATGATTTCATGCAGAACGGCCGCGCGCGGCGGCTGGCTCTTTTCGACTTCGTGCTGCTCCTTGGCCGAGAGGTCGGGGGTCTTGTCGCTGGTGGGGGTGGTCATGGCGTGGCAACCGGTGGGGGGCGATGTAGCTACGACCGTTGCGCTTCATGGCTGTTCAGTGGCCAGGCGAATCTCCGCTGAATTGGCAACCGCTTTCGCGAGCAGGCTCGCTCCCACAAGGATCACGCTGTACCTGTGGGAGCGAGCCTGCTCGCGAAGAATGCGCCGCCGATCTTATTGAACAGCTTCGTCATCCTTGAACTGGTCTTTCACATATTTGATCTCGGTCCGCCCGTGCGGCGCCGGCAGGCCGTCTTCGCCGAGGTTGACGAACACCATCTTCTCGACGGTCAGGATGCTCTTGCGGGTGATCTTGTTGCGCACTTCGCAGGTCAGGGTGATCGAGGTGCGGCCGAATTCGGTGGCGGTGATGCCCAGTTCGATGATGTCGCCCTGGCGCGAGGCGCTGACGAAGTTGATTTCCGAGATGTACTTGGTCACCACACGCTGGTTGCCCAGTTGCACGATGGCGTAGATCGCCGCTTCTTCATCGATCCAGCGCAGCAGGCTGCCGCCGAACAGGGTGCCGTTGGGGTTGAGGTCTTCGGGTTTAACCCATTTGCGGGTGTGGAAATTCATGTTCACTCCTGAGCGCTTGCCGAAAGATGCGCCCATCTTGGCAGACTGCTCAGTCAGGCTCCAGGCAGCTGCGACTATGGTCGCCATTGGCGATCTTCATCTGGCCGACAGAAACCCTTTGGAAGATCAGCCCGGGCGGCTATAATCGCCCCCGTTTCAAAAAACGGTAACGTTCACTGGCTACCGTTTTCCCGCCACCTGTCCGAGGGGCGCTGCAGCAGGTTCGACCTGTCAGGCTCGGATGGGGCGTTGACCGGCTCACGCCGGACACTAAACGCACAACGGCGCCCATTCGCATACATTACGAATGGAGGCTCTTCATGAGCGCTGTCAACACGCCTGCCGATTTTACCGATTACAAAGTTGCCGACATGTCCCTGGCTGCCTGGGGCCGTCGCGAAACCATCATCGCCGAATCGGAAATGCCTGCCCTGATGGGTCTGCGCCGCAAATACGCTGCCGAGCAGCCGCTCAAGGGCGCGAAAATCCTCGGCTGCATCCACATGACCATTCAGACTGCCGTGCTGATCGAAACCCTGGTTGCCCTGGGTGCCGAAGTACGCTGGTCGTCCTGCAACATTTTCTCCACTCAGGATCAGGCCGCTGCCGCTATCGCTGCCGCCGGTATCCCGGTGTTCGCCTGGAAAGGCGAGACTGAAGAAGAGTACGAGTGGTGCCTGGAGCAGACCATCCTCAAGGATGGCCAGCCATGGGACGCCAACATGATCCTCGACGACGGCGGCGACCTGACCGAGCTGCTGCACAAGAAATACCCGCAAGTGCTTGATCGCGTTCACGGCGTGACCGAAGAAACCACCACCGGCGTACACCGTCTGCTGGACATGCTGGCCAAGGGCGAGCTGAAGATCCCGGCGATCAACGTCAACGACTCGGTGACCAAGTCCAAGAACGACAACAAGTACGGCTGCCGTCACAGCCTGAACGACGCGATCAAGCGCGGCACCGACCACCTGCTGTCCGGCAAGCAAGCGCTGGTCATCGGTTACGGTGACGTGGGCAAGGGCTCGGCCCAGTCCCTGCGTCAGGAAGGCATGATCGTTAAAGTCTCCGAAGTTGACCCGATCTGCGCCATGCAAGCCTGCATGGACGGTTTCGAACTGGTGTCGCCATTCATCGACGGTATCAACGACGGTTCCGAAGCGAGCATCGACAAAGCGCTGCTGGGCAAGATCGACCTGATCGTGACCACCACCGGTAACGTCAATGTTTGCGACGCGAACATGCTCAAAGCCCTGAAGAAGCGCGCCGTTGTCTGCAACATCGGTCACTTCGACAACGAAATCGACACCGCTTTCATGCGCAAGAACTGGGCTTGGGAAGAAGTGAAGCCACAGGTGCACAAGGTTCACCGCACCGGCGCTGGCAGCTTCGATCCACAGAACGACGACTACCTGATCCTGCTGGCCGAAGGCCGTCTGGTGAACCTGGGCAACGCCACCGGTCACCCGAGCCGCATCATGGACGGTTCGTTCGCCAACCAGGTTCTGGCACAGATCTTCCTGTTCGGCCAGAAATATGCCGACCTGTCGCCAGCGCAGAAAGCCGAGCGTCTGACCGTTGAAGTACTGCCGAAGAAACTCGACGAAGAAGTGGCCCTGGAAATGGTTCGCGGCTTCGGCGGCGTGGTCACCCAACTGACCAAGCAACAGGCTGACTACATCGGCGTTACCGTCGAAGGCCCGTTCAAGCCGCACGCCTATCGCTACTAACAGGCGCTGAATGCTCGCTCTCCCTGTGGGAGCGAGCTTGCTCGCGAAGGCGGTTTATCATTCAACATCCGTGTTGTCTGACCCAGCGCTTTCGCGAGCAGGCTCGCTCCCACACCGGATTGCAGCGCCTCGAAGGCACTTGTTTCCAAGGGTATGACCATGTCCCAAGACCGTCGCTACAGCTTCGAGTTTTTCCCGACCAAGACCGATGCCGGGCAAGAAAAGCTGCTCGCCACTGCCCGTCAGTTGGCCACCTACAACCCTGATTTCTTTTCCTGCACCTACGGCGCTGGCGGTTCGACCCGTGATCGCACGCTCAACACCGTGTTGCAGCTGGAAAACGAAGTCAAAGTACCCGCCGCTCCGCACCTGTCGTGCGTCGGTGACAGCAAGGACGACCTGCGCGGCCTGCTGAACGAATACAAGGCTGCCGGCATCAAGCGCATCGTCGCCCTGCGTGGCGACCTGCCGTCCGGTATGGGCATGACCAGCGGTGAGCTGCGTCACGCCAATGAACTGGTGGAATTCATTCGTGAAGAAACCGCCGATCATTTCCACATCGAAGTCGCCGCTTACCCGGAGATGCATCCGCAAGCGCGCAACTACGAAGACGATCTCGCCAACTTCGTGCGCAAGGCAAAGGCCGGTGCCGACAGCGCGATCACCCAGTACTTCTTCAACGCCGACAGCTACTTCTACTTCGTCGACCGTTTGCAGGCGCTGGGCGTGGATCTGCCGATCGTGCCGGGGATCATGCCGATTACCAACTACAGCAAACTCGCACGCTTCTCCGATGCCTGCGGTGCGGAAATTCCGCGCTGGATCCGCAAGCAACTGGAAGCCTACGGCGATGACACGCGAAGCATTCAAAGCTTTGGCGAACAAGTCGTCAGCGAGATGTGCGAACGCCTGCTGCAGGGCGGCGCGCCGGGGCTGCACTTCTACTCGATGAACCAGGCCGAACCTAGCCTGGCCATCTGGAACAACCTGAAGCTGCCGCGCTGAAGGTTATCCATGCGATAAAAAAGGCCCTCACCGGGCCTTTTCAATGAAAAGCACAAATGGAATATTGTTGTCGATGATCTGCGCGCAAACAAAAACACGCCCTCAACTGGTCTATCTGGTTTTCGGTGCCGAGACCTACCATCAGGAAGCTGTTTTCAGCATCGCCAGTGCTCTGGCGTGGTTGCGCGAGACACCGGATGCCGCGATCGATATCCAGGTCTTCAGCGACAATCCGCAACCCTACGAGCATCTCCCCGTACGCATTCGCCCGCTGGACGCCGAAACGCGCCAGAAATGGAGCGAGCCCCACGGTTATCATTTCCGCATCAAACATGTCGCGTTGCGCTCGGTACTTGAAGAGCATGAAACGGCGCTGTTGATCGACACCGATACATTTTTCCACTGCTCGCCGCTGAAACTGTTCGAGCGGGTGCAGCCCGGCACCCTGCTGTGCAATGACTACTACGCCCGCTATGGCGACAACAAGATGAGCCTGCTCTACCGCACGCTGTCGGCCACACTGCTGGACAAAGGCCTGACTGACGATCACATGCGCCTGCTCAACTCCGGCGTCATCGGCTTGCACCGGCAGGACGCTCACGTGCTGGACCGCTCCATCGCTTTGATTGATGAGCTGTTCCCGTCGGCACAGGGCGCCTACACCCTCGAAGAGTTCTGCCTGTCAGTGGCCGCCTACCGCACGCTCGACGTCAACAAGTGCCCGGATCTGATTCACCATTACTGGAGCCGCAAGCACCTGTTCAGGGCCAAGGTTCAGGCCTGGGTCGCCAAACATGGCGACAACCCGACCGGCGAGGCTGCACTGGACGACACCCGACGTGTATCACCGCAACTGCCTCGACCACCGCGCCTGCAGCGGATGTTCTACAAGCTCGTCACGCTGCTGCTGCCGGCGCATCTGCGTCAGTTCATTCGCGAAATCCTTTACGGCTGCTATGAACATCCCAACGAGTTCGATCAGGCGTGTGCAGCGGTCTGGTGGGACAAGGCGCTGGAAAACCAGCAGCAACGCATTGGCAAGCCGGTTTGCAGGCACTTGCTCAGGGACTGGTTCAGTCGCGGCCTGGTCAAGCGGATCTTGGGTGCGCGCCACGCCAAGGTCCACCAACACCTGCTGAAAACCGCAAGCAAATAAGGCCATCACGGCCATTGCGCCCGGGGTCTGCGCGAAACATGCATGCCAGAGCTTCTCATCAGGCGTTTCGCGTACTAACCTCAGGCCATGCCCCTTATTGCCCAACTGCTGAGCGTTATTCTTCTGACTTGCCTGAGCGTCGCCGCTCGGGGGGAGAAGTTGCGTATTGTCACCGAGCCGTGGGCGCCGTACGTCTACGAACAGGGTGGCAAGAACCTTGGTCTTGACTACGAAACCACCGCCATCGTGTTCCAGCGTCTGGGCATTGAAGTGGAATGGCAGTTCCTGCCGTGGAAGCGCTGCCTGTCGATGCTCGAGACCGGCCAGGCCGACGGTGCGCTGGACATCTTTCACAGCGCCGAACGCGACGCCACCCTGCTCTATCCCAGCGAACCTTTGTCCGACGTCGAATTCGTGATGTTCTACGCCAATGAGCGGCCGCATCCTTTCAACACCCTCGAACAACTCAAAGGCCTGACCATCGGCACCTCGCCGGGTTATCTGTACAGCCCTGACTTCAGCCAGTCGGACCTGTTTGTTCGTGAGCCGGCACCGACCCATGAAGCCAATTTCGGCAAACTGGTGCGCGGGCGGATTGACCTGCTGATTACCGATCGCCGCGTCGGTCAGCATTTGCTCGATGAGCTGAATATTCGCGATCTGATCACGGAAAACCCGACGGTTATCAGCCGTCAGAGCCAGTTTCTTGCGGTTCGGCGCAATGCCGGTATGGACTTGCTGGTGCAGCGTTTCGGCGCCGAGCTCAAGCGTTTCAAGCGCGAACCGGCCTACGCCGAGCTCAGCGCGCGCTATGGTGCCGCACCTGTTGATGGCGCACCAATGCGCCCGGCCACGGCCGGCGGCAAAACCGTTGAGCAGCAGGAAAGCAGCGCGCAGTGATTGCTCTGTTATACTCCGGCGTTCCCGCCAGGCTCACGCCCGGACGCCCGGAACCGTAACAGGCCTCTCGACCCGCTACAGCGCAGCTTCCAGCCCGCGCGAGCGCTCCTGACGTGCCTTCGGAACCGCCGCTGGACCGGACGGGATTGCGTCCTCTTAAACGTGATTCGCGCCAGGCAAGACTCCCATTGGGCCAAGCCCTAACTAAAACAGGATTACTCATGTCCTTTGCTTCCCTCGGTCTCTCCGAGGCTTTAGTCCGTGCCATCGAAGATGCGGGCTATACCGAGCCTACTCCGGTGCAACAGCGGGCCATTCCCGCCGTGTTGCAAGGTCGCGACCTGATGGTGGCGGCTCAGACAGGTACCGGTAAAACCGGCGGTTTCGCCCTCCCGATTCTGGAGCGGTTGTTCCCCAACGGTCACCCGGACAAATCCCAGCGTCACGGCCCGCGCCAACCGCGCGTGCTGGTCCTGACCCCGACCCGCGAACTCGCGGCCCAGGTGCACGAGAGCTTCAAGATCTACGCCCGTGACCTGAAATTCGTCAGCGCCTGCATCTTCGGCGGCGTTGGCATGAACCCGCAGGTCCAGGCCATGTCCCGTGGCGTCGACGTCCTCGTCGCCTGCCCAGGTCGCTTGCTCGACCTCGCCGGCCAGGGCAGCGTCGATCTGTCCCACGTGGAAATTCTCGTTCTCGACGAAGCCGACCGCATGCTCGACATGGGTTTTGTCCACGACGTGAAGAAAGTCCTCGCACGTCTGCCGGCCAAGCGTCAGAACCTGCTGTTCTCGGCGACTTTCTCCAAAGACATCACCGACCTCGCCGGCAAACTGCTGCACAATCCGGAACGCATCGAAGTGACGCCGCCGAACACCACGGTCGAGCGCATCGAACAACGCGTGTTCCGCCTGCCGGCCAGCCACAAACGTGCGCTGCTGGCGCACCTGATCACCGCCGGCGCGTGGGAACAGGTACTGGTCTTCACCCGCACCAAGCACGGCGCCAACCGTCTCGCTGAATACCTGGACAAACATGGCCTGCCGGCGGTGGCGATCCACGGTAACAAGAGCCAGAACGCGCGCACCAAAGCCCTGGCCGACTTCAAGGCCGGCGAAGTACGCATTCTGGTTGCCACCGACATCGCTGCCCGTGGCCTGGACATCGATCAGTTGCCGCATGTGGTCAACTTCGAGCTGCCGAACGTCGATGAAGACTATGTGCACCGTATCGGCCGTACCGGCCGCGCCGGTCGTTCCGGCGAAGCGATCTCGCTGGTCGCGCCAGACGAAGAGAAGCTGCTGAAAAGCATCGAGCGCATGACCAAGCAGAAGATTGCCGACGGCGATCTGATGGGCTTCGACTCCAGCACCATCGAAGCCGAGAAGCCGGAAGCCCGCGAGCGTCCGGACATCCGCAACCCGCGCAATTCCCGTGGCCCACGTGGCGACGGCCCGAATGGCGGCGGCGGTGGCGGCGGTCGCAAGGACAAAGGCAAAGACAAGGGCAAGGAAAAGCCGGCCGCTGAACGTGGCGAGCGCCCTGCCCGTCAGCAGAAACCGCGTGAAGGCACGCCGAGCCGCGAACAGCGCCCGAGCCAGCCACCGCGTGCAGCGGCTGATCGCGCTCCGGACGAGTTCCTCGACGACGATATCGATAACTTCGGTAACCGCGTTGACTACGTGCCGAAGGCCGCTCCTGCCGGCGGCCGTGGCCGTCGTCCGGGCGCACCGGCGCAAGGCGCAGGCGCACCACGCGGTGGTCAGCCTCAGGGCCGTCAGAACGGTCCGCGCAACAGCAACGGCTCGAGCACCGGCACGCCACCGGCCAAACGCAGCGGCCCGCGCAATGGCGCTCCGCGTGACGGTCAGGGTCGTCGTGACGAATCCGCGCCGCGCAACCGCCGTCCGGCCCGTGACGATCAGCCTCGCAGCGAACCGGCCGTACAGAACCCGCGCAGCAACGGTCCGAAGATCATGCACAAGGAATCGAAAGCCGACCGCTTCCCGACGCCTGAGCAGCTCGATCAACTGCCAAGCCGCCCGCGTGGCGAGAAACCAGCACTGCTGACCCGCAATCGCTGAGTTTCAAGCCGCAATGAAAAATGCCCCGGCTCGAAAGAGCCGGGGCATTTTTTTACCTCGATATCTCTGCCACACCGCAATACCCCTGTGGGAGCGAGCCTGCTCGCGAAGGCGGCGGGTCAGTCAGCAATGATGTTGCCGGAATGACCGCTTTCGCGAGCAGGCTCGCTCCCACAGGGGATGTGTCGCAGGCAATAAAAAACGCCCCGGGCCTTTTGACCAGGGGCGTTTTATTGTGGCGAGCGAAAGTTATTTAACTTTCACACCTTCCAGCGAGATATCCAGATCTGCAGTTTGCGAGGTTGGGCCTGGGCCCTTGATCCCGAAATCGTTCAGATTGAGAGTGGTCTTGGCGTTGAAGCCAGCGCGCTCGCCGCCCCATGGATCCTTGCCTTCGCCGTTGAATGTGGCCTTGAAGGTCACAGGCTTGGTCACGCCGTGCAAGGTCAGGTCGCCGGTCACGTCAGCAGTCTTTTCACCGGTCGATTTAACGGCGGTGGAGACGAACTTGGCATCAGCAAACTTGCTCACGTCGAGGAAGTCTTTGCTGGCGATGTGCTTGTCACGTTCAGCATGGTTCGACCACAGGCTGGCAGTTTTCACATCCACAGAGATCTTGCTGGCTTCAGGCTTGGCCGAATCCCAAGAGAAAGTACCGTCGAAATCTTTGAAAGTACCGTGGATGAAGCTGTAACCCAGGTGGCTGATTTTCCAGTCAACGAAGGCGTGCTGGCCTTCCTTGTCGATTTTGTAGTCCGCAGCCATGGCCTGACCAGCCGAGAGCAGTGCAGAACCGATTGCCAGAGCGGCCAGAGTCTTTTTCAACATGCTTTCTTTTCCTTTGAGTCGAGGTTGAATTTCAGGCTTTGCGACCGAGCATTCGAGTGAGGGTCGCATCACGATCGATAAAGTGGTGCTTCAATGCTGCCAACGCATGGAGACCGGAAAAAATTACCAGTGCCCACGCCAGCCAGAGATGAATCACCCCAGCGGTATCTGCCTGATCCGGTAGTCCGGAGAGCAGTGCAGGAACTTCAAACAGGCCAAACACCGGGATCCCGACACCGTCTGCGGTGGAAATCAGGTAACCGGCAATCATCACAGCGAACAGCGCCAGATACAGAAACCCGTGGCCGAACTTGGCGCCGATACGGGTCATGCGGCTGTAGCTTTGCAGCGTTGGCGGCGGTGGGCTGATGAAACGCCACACCACTCGCAACACCATCACCGCGAGCAGCACCAGACCGATGCTCTTGTGCAGATCCGGCGCGTCTTTGCGCCAGGTGCTGTAGTAATCCAGCCCGACCATCCACAGACCCAGCGCAAACAGCCCGAAGACCGCCAGCGCCACGCCCCAGTGCATGAAGATGCTGACCCAACCATAGCGCGAAGAAGAGTTACGTAGCTGCATTGCCCAAATCCTGTGAGAACTGCGAACCAAGACTAGCGAGTTATCTATCGAATTAAAGCGGAAAATTTTGCTTTGAAATATCGAGAAATACGATCAAGAGTCTGCGAGCGAGGTGTTAAGGAAGGATTAAAGGCGATCTCAGGATAGGGCGCTTGAACAAATGAACGGTTTTGATATCGGGCGCCTGCGCAAACCCAAGCAAAAGTGGCTGAGGAAACTGCCGAACGGGACAGAGTTCTTCAAGTGGGAGTTTTGACTGACCAGCCATTCATGGCCGATCAGTTATGAAGTACTGCCGGCGGTTGCAGGCATTCGGCACTGTAGGGGTCTATGTGGCACTTGTGCGCCAGTTCAGAACCATAGCCGCCGGGGAAAAATTGCCCGTTGCTACATCCGGAAAGTGCAATCGAAACCAGTATCGCGATAAGCGTTTTCATAGCATGCCCCCAATTTTTTCCAGCATAAAATTGGCGCGCTGGCAGCCGCTATCACCTCATTCCGAGCATCTTGTGGGAAGGCTCCGGTACGCCGGTAAGTCCCGTAACCGGATGACGAAGGACTGAACCGCAGGGCAAAAAAAACGCGACCCGAGGGCCGCGTTTTCATGTGAACAAAGCCTTACTGCGCCTTGGTCTCGGTCGTTGCAGCAGGCTTGGCCGCTGGTTTCTTCGCCGGCTCAGCCTTTTTCGCTGCCGGTTTGGCCGCCGGCTTTTTCGTTTCGGTTTTGGCTGCAGGCTTCTTCGCCGCTGGCTTGGCCGCTGCTTTTTTCGCCGGCTCGGCTTTCACCGGGGCCGCTGGTTTCGGTGCTTCCACCGGCGCTGGCGCAGGTGCCGGGGGCGGTGCAGGCGCTGGAGCGGCCGGAGCAGGTGCTGGCTCTGGCGCTTTCGCAGGCTCAGGCTTTTTCTCGTCATCCGAACCGCCGAACAGGTTGCTGAAGAAGTTGCCCTTCTTCGCCGCCACGGCACCCGCCGCGCCTGCAGCTGCTGCAGCCGGAACCACTTTGACCGGTTCAAAGGACTTGCCTGCCGCCAGATCTTCAACCTGGCTGGCCGCGCGCTGGCCGGTGCGCAGTGCGCCTTCCAGGGTGCCCGGGTACAAGGTGTCGGTGTGCTCGCCGGCGAACGCTACGCGTTGCAGCGGACGTTCCCACAGGCGCCAGAACTTGCTGATCTGGCCCGGGCCGTAAGCCAGGTAGGCGCCGCCCATCGACGGGTCGGTGCTGTAGCGGCGGATTTCATAACCGGTGAACGAGCCACGGGCCTGTGGATAAAACGCGTGCAGGCGGATCAGCACCTGATCGACCATCTGCTTGTCGCCGAACGCCTGCATCACACGGGCGTTATCGCCGGACAGGTTGATCACCACATTGGCGCCGCCCTTCAGCGCCGGCTCGATCCAGAGCATGCCTAAACCTGCGTTGCTGTAGATCTCGCCGGACATGCGCGATTTGCTTTCCCACACTGGCGTCTTGAACTTCAGCATGATCTGGTCGCGCCAGCCGTAGTTGGTGCCCTTGATCGCCGCCAGATGCTGGGCATCCAGCGCCGGGGTCAGCGAGATCTTGTTCAGTGCGCGCAACGGCACCGCCAGCACCACGTAGTCAGCCTGATAGCCGACGCTGCCAACTTTGACGGTCACGCCGTCCTTGTCCTGGATGATGGCCGAGACCGGCGAGCTGGTCTTGATGGTCTTGATCTGTTTGACGAAGGCCTGGGCCAGGACCTGGCTGCCGCCGACCAGACGCGAGGCGCGCAGGTCGCGGTCGGAGACGCCGCGATAGACGCGGTTCTGCTGAGCGAAATACAGCAGCGACAGACGCGAAGGTTCGTCGTAGTGGGTGCGGATGTCCTGGTTGATCAGCTGACGCGCGGTAGCCGGCAGGTTCTGCTTGTCGAGCCAGCTCGATACGGTGATCTGATCCAGCGCGTGCAACGTACTGGTCGCGGCCGGGTTCTGCGGGTCGTCGATCGAGCGCGCCAGATCGTCGAGGGTTTTCTGGTAGCGCTTGAGCGCATCGGCGGTGGCTGGCTGCTTGGTGGCCAGATCAGCGGCGGAAAAATAATCGCCGTCGATCAGATAACCCGGCGTACGCACGAATTCCGGCGCCGGCGTGGTGCCGAGCTTGAAGGTCGACACGTACTTGTTCAGCACCGGCTGAGTCTTGTCGTTGCCGATCCACTCGCTGGTGGCCATGCCCGAGCGCCCGCCCAGGCTCGGTTTGGCTTCCAGCAGGGTGACCTGCCAGCCTTTGTTCTGCAGTTCGTAAGCGGCGGTCAGACCCGACAGGCCACCGCCAATCACGATTGCGGTTTTATCCTTGGCCAGCGCCGTAACGCTGAACAGCCCCAACATCACCAGCGCACAGGCGCGCAGCCAACCGACAGACATTCAGCGAACTCCGGAAAAACATGTGGGAAAAAGCAGTTTTGCGAGTCAGACGACTCAAAGAACCGCGAAGAATACGTTAGCCATCAAAACGCCGCCAGCGACGTCTATCGGCTCAGACAAAGTAGCTCAATCGACACAATGGGTTGTTCCCGCGCGATGCATTGCATAGGCTTGCGCGATTGTTCGCCCGCGCCTGACGCGAGCCGCCTCGAGGAGACTGTAAATGGGCCTGAATAACCAGTGGATGCAACGCGATCTTGCGGTGTTGTGGCATCCCTGCACCCAGATGAAAGACCACGAACAGCTGCCGCTGATCCCGATCAAGCGCGGCGAAGGCGTCTGGCTCGAAGACTTCGAAGGCAAGCGCTACCTCGACGCGGTCAGCTCGTGGTGGGTCAACGTGTTCGGCCACGCCAACCCGCGCATCAACCAGCGCATCAAGGATCAGGTCGATCAACTCGAACACGTGATTCTTGCCGGTTTCAGCCATCAGCCGGTGATCGAGCTGTCCGAGCGTCTGGTGAAAATGACCCCGGAAGGCTTGAACCGGGTGTTCTACGCCGATAACGGTTCGTCCTGCATCGAAGTCGCGCTGAAGATGAGTTTTCATTACTGGCTCAATCGCGGCCAGCCGAACAAGAAGCGCTTCGTCACCCTGACCAACAGCTACCACGGCGAAACCATGGCAGCGATGGCGGTCGGCGATGTGCCGCTGTTCACCGAGACCTACAAAGCCCTGTTGATGGACACCATCAAAGTGCCGAGCCCGGATTGCTATCTGCGCCCGCAAGGCATGAGCTGGGAAGAACATTCGCGCAACATGTTCGCCGCCATGGAACAGACGCTGGCAGCGAATCATGACAGCGTCGCTGCAGTGATCGTCGAGCCGTTGATTCAGGGCGCCGGCGGCATGCGCATGTATCACCCGGTGTACCTCAAGCTGTTGCGCGAGGCCTGCGACCGCTATGGCGTGCACCTGATCCACGATGAAATCGCCGTCGGCTTCGGCCGCACCGGGACGATGTTCGCCTGCGAACAGGCCGGCATCCGCCCGGACTTCCTCTGCCTGTCCAAAGCCCTGACCGGCGGCTACCTGCCGCTGGCCGCGTGCCTGACCACCGACGAGGTCTACAGCGCCTTCTACGACGACTACCCGACCCTGCGCGCCTTCCTGCATTCGCACAGCTACACCGGCAACCCGCTGGCCTGCGCTGCGGCACTGGCGACGCTGGATATCTTCGAGCAGGACAACGTCATCGAGAACAACCAGGCGCTGGCTCAGCGAATGGCCTCGGCGACCGCGCATCTGGTCGATCACCCTAACGTGTCGGAAGTGCGCCAGACCGGCATGGTCCTGGCCATCGAGATGGTCAAGGATAAAGCCACGAAAGAGGCCTACCCTTGGCAGGAGCGTCGTGGCTTGAAAGTTTTCCAGCATGCGCTGGAACGTGGTGCGTTGTTGCGGCCGCTGGGCAGCGTGGTGTATTTCCTGCCGCCGTATGTGATCACCCCGGAGCAGATCGACTTCCTGGCCGAAGTGGCCAGTGAAGGTATTGATATTGCGACGGGTGACAGCGTCAGCGTGGCGGTGCCGAAAGACTTCCATCCGGGATTCCGCGACCCGGGCTGATTCGCCTTGCTTGAGATTTGCGGTGGCTGGACTGCCGCTTTCGCGAGCAGGCTCGCTCCCACAGGGGAATGCATTTCAAGTGTGGGAGCGAGCCTGCTCGCGAATGAAGTCGACACCGATCCAACTGATTCATATCTTTCCAGAGACCCGAAATGAGACTGTCCCGCTTCTTTATCGACGCCCCGCTGAGCACTGGCGAACACGAACTGCCGGAAGCCCAGGCGCATTACATCAGCCGCGTGTTGCGCATGGCCGAAGGCGATGCGGTGCAGTTGTTCGACGGTTCCGGCCATGAATTTCGCGGGTCCTTGGTGGATGTCGGCAAGAAACGCGTGGTCGTGCAGATCGACGAGCAGTTCGCCGGGCAAATCGAATCGCCACTGCAGATCCACCTCGGCCAGGGCCTGTCCCGGGGCGAGCGCATGGACTGGGCGATTCAGAAAGCCACTGAACTGGGCGTGACGCAAATCACCCCGATCTTCAGCGAACGCTGCGAAGTGCGGCTCAAGGACGAACGCGCCGACAAGCGCTTGCTGCACTGGCGCCAAGTGGCGATCAGTGCCTGCGAACAGTGCGGGCGTTCACGGGTGCCGGTGATTCATCCGCCAGTGTTGCTGGCGGACTGGCTCAAGCAGACCGAAGCCGAATTGAAACTGGTGCTGCATCCGGTGGCAGAGCCGTTGGTGAGTCATGCCAAACCGGCGACGCTGGCGTTCCTGATCGGGCCGGAAGGTGGCTTGACGGACGGCGAAGTCGAGCAGGCCAAAGGCAATGGCTTCCACGCCGCCCGCCTCGGCCCACGGGTGCTGCGCACCGAGACTGCGCCGGTGGTGGCGCTGGCGGTAGCCCAGCAACTTTGGGGTGATTTCTAAACCTTTTTGCCGGACTGATCGTTCCCACGCTCTGCGTGGGAATGCAGCCCGGGACGCTCCGCGTCCCAAACAGCGTGACGCAGAGCGTCACAGGAGGCGTTACCACGCAGAGCGTGGGAACGATCAGTAAGCCGGGCTACAGCACGTAAAACAGAATCGCCACAAAATGCAGCAAGCTCCCGGCAATCACGAACAGATGCCAGATGCCATGGGCATGCCGCAGCCGGTGATCGAGGGCAAAAAAGATAATCCCCACCGTATACAACACCCCGCCCGACGCCAGCCAGGCAAACCCCGTCGTGCCCAGCGCGGCGATCAGCGGTTTGACCGCGACCAGCACGATCCAGCCCATCACCGCGTAAATCACGATCGACAGAATCCGTGCCTCGGAGCGCGGTTTGATCTCTTGCAGAATACCGATCAGCGCCAGCCCCCAGACAATCCCGAACAGCGTCCAGCCCCAAGGCCCGCGTAACGTCACCAGGCAGAACGGCGTGTAGCTGCCGGCGATCAACAGGTAGATCGAGAAATGATCGACCTTCTTCATGATCGCTTTCTTGCGCCCGCGCACGCTGTGGTACACGGTCGAGGCGCTGTAGAGCACCAGCAAAGTGAAGGCGTAGATCGCCACGCTGACGATCTTCCAAGGGCTGCCGTCGAGGCTGGCAATCACCAGCATCCATACGCCGCCGATAAACGCGGCGATGGCTCCGACCAGATGGGTCCAGGCGTTGAGTTTTTCCCCGTGATACATGTGTCGCATACCTCGTAGTCACTACCGCAAGCGCGCAAGGCTCGGGCCTTGAGCGTAAAAGCGCAATGTTTCTGTTCAACCTCGCCTGCGCGTCACGCGGGAATTGGGCACAATCGGCCGATACCAAAAAGAGTCCGCACCATGCTGATCGACGAAGAATTGACCCTGAAAAAACTCGAGGTGTTCCTCGCCTTCATGCGCACCGGCAACCTCGCCCGCGCCGCCGCTGAACTGCAGACCAGCAACGTCAGCGTGCACCGCGCCATTCACTCTTTGGAAAATGCTCTGCGCTGCCCGCTGTTCAAACACGAAGGGCGCAACCTGACGCCACTGGAAAGTGCATATGTGCTGGAAGAGCGTGCGCAAAAACTGATCAACGACGTCGTCGACAGCGTGCGCCTGACCCGCGAAGCCGCCGGATTTTCCGCCGAGCGCTTCAAGCTCGGCTCGCTGTATTCGCTGACGGTGAAGACGGTGCCACAGCTGATCATGGGCCTGAAAATCCGCCGCAGCGAACTCAACATCGACCTGATCCTCGGCTCGAACATCGACCTGCTCTACAAGCTGAAAAACATGGAAGTCGACGCGATTCTGGTGTCGCTGGACGACAGCATCAACGATCCGGATTGCGAGCAAATTGCGCTGTTTTCCGACGACATCTTCCTCGCCACCCCGGCGGATTCAAAATTCGCTCAGCGCAGTGAAGTCGATCTGGCGGAAGTGCGCGATGAAACCTTCATCACCCTGACCCAGGGCTTCGCCACCCATCAGGACGGTGTGCGGGTGTTCAAGCAGGCGGGGTTCGAGCCGAAGGTGGCGATGCAGGTCAATGACATCTTCACTTTGCTGAGCATGGTCAGCTCAGGGGTGGGGTACGCCTTGTTGCCGGGGCGGATTGCGGCGGTGTACGAGAACCGGGTGAAGCTGATTCCGTTGCAGGAGAAGTACCGCTTGCAGCAGCACATTGGGGTGGTGTTTCTCAAGGCCAAGGAGCGTGATCCGAATCTGCTGGCGTTGCTGGCGGAGTGTCGGATGTATGCCAATCGGCAGGCTGGGGTTTAGATCAAGATCAAAATCAAGAGCTACCCCCTCACCCCAGCCCTCTCCCCCAAGGGGTAGAGGGGGAAAGGGAGCAGATCGGGGGCTTTTTCAGAACCTGAGTTCGACTTAGAAATTTCAGGTCGATGTATAACGCCAGAACAACTCGGTCAGTCCCCTCTCCCTCCGGGAGAGGGTTAGGGTGAGGGCAGCTTAAATTGACTAACCCATCAACCCGCGCATCGCCAGAAACAGCAGCGAAGGCCCCAGCAGACACCCAAGCGCGGTGTAGAACGCCGCCGTCAGGCAACCATACGGCACCAGCTTCGGATCCGTGGCCGCCAGGCCCCCGGCAACGCCGCTGGAGGTGCCCATCAAGCCACCGAAAATCACCGCGCTGCGCGGATTGTTCAGGCCGATCATCGGCGCCACGAACGGTGTCATCACCATCACCAGAATCGCCTTGATCAGCCCCGCCGCAATCGACAGCGCCATCACCTCGGAACTGGCACCAATCGCCGCGCCGGTCACCGGGCCTACAATGTAGGTCACCGCACCGGCGCCAATGGTGGTCAGGCTCACCGCATCGGTGTAGCCGAACGCCATCGCCACGCCGACGCCGGCGACGAACGAGGTGCCAACGCCGACAAACAGCGCCAGCACACCGACGAGTCCGGCGCGTTTGAGCTCATCGACACTCACCCCAAACGCCGTCGCCACAATCGCGAAATCCCGCAGCATCGCACCGCCGAGCAGGCCGATGCCGGACAGCAGCGGAATATCCACCACGCCCTTTTGCCCACCGGTGAGTGCGCCGCCGATATACGACAGCACCAGCCCGAGCAGAATGGCGATCGCCGAACCGTGCAGACGGCCCTTGGTGAAGGTGTTGGACATCCAGTAGGACACCCACATGGTCAGGCCGACAATCAAAAAGCCGCTGATCAGACCGTAGCCGGTGATCACTTTCATCATCGATTCGTACATGGCGATCACCCCGCAGTCTTGGCAGGAGCAATCGGTGTCTCTTGCTTGTTGCCCATGCGTGTCAGCACCGGCACCAAGGCGAAAGCGATCACTACGGCGAGGGTGCCGGCAAGAATCGCCATCGGCCCGCCCTTCAGCGCACCGTAGACATTCTGCTGCGCGGCCATGGCGACCACGATGGGAATGTAGATCGCGCTCCAGAACTCCACGCCCTGCTCGGTCTTGCCCTTGAGCCAGCCACTCTTGTAGAGATAGCTGCCCAACCCGATCAACAGCAGCATCGCAATACCGACACCGCCGACGTTGGCCGGCACGCCGATCAGCTTGCCGAGCAATTCACCGACCCAGATACCGACCAGCGTGCAAAAGGCGAGAAACGCCACACCGTAAATAATCATTGTTGTAGTCCTCAAAGTGCATCGTCGAATGTTGTTTTTGTTGTTCGAAGCTTGAGTCGGCGGTTTTAGAGTTGGCGGCCACCCTCCTCGCGCAACAGCGCTTGCAGGGTATCGAGGCGGGCACTGTCGAAGGCAGTGACGGTGCCCTGCTCGAACACCCGGCGCGCCAGCCCGGTCAGCACCGCACCGGGCGGCAGTTCGATCTGTAGACGTACGCCGCGCTCATAGGCGCTTTGCACGGTGCCGCGCCAGTCCACCACGCGGCACATGTTGAAAGCGAGGTCGTCACGCAGCGCTTCGACCTTGGCAACAGGCCTTGCGCGACTGCCGCTCAGATAAGCGATTTTCGGGTTCTTCAGTTCAACCTTGGCGAAGGCCTCGGTAAGCGCCTGCGCCGGTTTTTCCAGCAACGGGCAATGCGACGGCACGCTCACCGCCAGCCGTTTCGCCACTCCGGCACCACGACTGCGTGTCAGTTCGGCCACTGCTTGCATGGCCTTGTCGCTGCCGGCAATCACCACTTGGTTATCGGCGTTGATGTTGGCCAGGTACACCGGCGCATCTTCGCTGTGCACTTGCGCCAGCAGCGTTTCGACGGTGGATAACTGCAAGCCGATGATCGCGGTCATGCCGTAGCCCTGTGGATAAGCCTGTTGCATCAGCTCACCGCGCAGACTGACCAGATGCAGCGCATCGCTGAAACTCAAGGCTCCCGCCACCACTGCTGCCGGGTAGGCGCCGATGGACAGGCCGGCGACGTAATCCGCGCTCAGTTCATCCTGCAATAACTGCCGCGAAGCAGCGACACCGGCGATCAGCAGGCACAGCTGAACCGCTCGTGTCGTGCGCAATGCCTCGGCTGAATCCAGCAGCGCAACATCTTCGCCCAGCACATCACTGGCCTCGACCAGCGTTTCCCTTGGCAAACGCTGGAGCATGCCCGCTTGCTGCGCGCCCTGGCCGGGAAACACCAACAGGCTGCTCACGCTGCCTGCTCCTGCGGGTTCCACGGATCGATCACCAATGCAGCCTGATGCGCATTTTTCAGCAGCACCCGGGCCGAACCGCTGGCCCATTCACGCAGCGCCACAGCGCCGAACGGCGTCTGCAATTGCATGTCGACCCGGCACACAGCCTGATCGAAAAGCTCCACGAGTTTGCACGCCTGATTGCGCGTGATCATCTGCGGCGCGCGCAGAATCAGATCGAGATCACTGGCCGCATGCATCGCTCTGAAACCGCTGGCCAATTCAAACCCGACACTGCCGCTGACACCCCAGACCCAACCGCAGTCATCGAGTATCGGCCGCAGTTGTTTGAGCGCCTGCATCACCGGCAGATCTCGCTCGCACTCAACCTGACAAAGGGCTTCGGGACTGACCCGACAGGCAATCGAATCCAGCGGCATAAACGTCGCCAGCCGCTGCTCGCGCAACACACCACGAACGCCGACCGCGACCAGACCTTCCTCGCTCAAGGCCCGGCGCACCACCACCGGTTGCCCGGCCGCCAGCGCCGCGATCGCCCACGCTGGCGCATCCGCCGGCAACTGCGCCGGGGTCATGCCCCAGAGCAGATCGTGGGCCAGGGGCAGGTTCACCACTGCGCCCTCAGCAATTCGCGGACTTTGCTGGAAGCGGCACGATTGCTCGCACCAAGGCGCCCTTTCAAATCAGTGCTGGTCACATCGCTGATCGCTTGCTTCAGGCACTCAGTCACGCGCGTCAGATCTTCCTCTGTCGGCTGTTCAATCTGCTGCACCGAGAGGGTTTCCCAGAGCAGGCCGAGGCTGGCGTAGCTGTCGATGTCATAGGCCATCGGCGGCACGCTGGCGGCGAGCGCTTCCAGTTCCTCGACACTGCGCAAGGTGACCCGCGCCGCCGAGGCTTTGCCCATTGCGTGGACCATCACGCCGGGATCGCGCAGCGCGATCAGGCGATTGGCCTGATAACCGTGGGCGAGAAATGCACCCGACATGGCCTTGCCCACCAGCAGCGCAATCACCGGATGCCCGGCCAGACGCGCACGGGCATAACTGTCCGCCGCGCCGGCCAGGGCCTGATGAATGCCGAGGGCTTCTTCGCGGCGGCCATAAGCCTGGCTCGGCACATCGACGATGGCGATGATCGGGCGCTTCTGTGCGCTGTCGCGGTCGCGGTCGGCACTGATCGCGTCATCCACAGCCTTGGCCAGCCCCCAGCCTTCGAGCAAACCGACCTCGCCATTGCGGGCGCGGGGAAAACGATTGTCCGGGTCGGCGACCACGGCGATAAACCTGCCGAGCTCAGCGTCGGCGACTTTCAACGACGGCGGCAAACCTTCGACGACACTGGCGCCAGCGCTGAGCGCATTGAACCAGTGCAAACCGCGCAATGAATAACCGCTCATGAGCGCTCTCCTTGATACAGATCGCGAACCACCGACGGTTCGATTTGCTTGCCCGTGTCCAGCTTGCCGAGGCGTTGCAGGAACCACTCGGCGCGTTGACTGCGCGGCTGTGCCGGCAGGCCTTGCTGGAGCAGTTGGCCGACCTGCTGACGAATCTGCGCCACGTCATCGCCGACATAACGGTCCACCAGTCCGGTGTTGAAACGCTGTTCGCCGCCGGTCAGGCTCCAGATGAAGGGCCGGTCGCGGGAGTCGTATTCTTCGATCCCGGCTTCCTGCTCGATGACTTGCGGGCCGTTCAGACCGAGGCGTGCCTCCTGGGTCACCAACAGATAGCTGCACAGCGCAGCGGCAATCGACATGCCGCCGAAGCAACCGACACTGCCGGCGACCACGCCGACCACCGGTTGGTATTGCTGCAAATCGACAATCGCCGCGTGAATATCGGCAATCGCCGCCAGACCGAGATTGGCTTCCTGCAAGCGCACGCCGCCGGTTTCCAGCAGCAATACGGCGCGGGTGGGGATGCCGTTGCGGTTGTCTTCGGCGGCCAGTTCCAGCGCACCGGCAATCTTCGCCCCGCCGACTTCACCAAGGCTGCCGCCCTGGAACGCACCTTCAACCGCCGCGATGACCACCGGCAAACCGTCGAGGCTGCCCTTGGCGATGATCACCCCGTCGTCGGCTTGCGGCACTACTCCCTGGCGCTCGAGCCACGGCGACATGACCCGTTGAAACGGATCGAGCAGTTCGCGAAAGGTCCCGACGTCGAGCAAGGCTTGCGCCCGCTGCCGCGCGCCGAGTTCGACGAAGCTGTGTTTGTTGAGCAACGCTGCGCTGTCAGTCATGGCCGATCTCCTCGAAACCCTGTTCCAGACGCAAGCGCACCACCCCCGGTGTCGCGCCGAAATCGTGGATATCGATGGCCATCGCTGGCGGCGTGGTGCCGTCGAACATCCGCGCAAACAGGTGCTGCCAGCGCTGCTGCGCGCCGTTGACCGAGGTCTGCACGTTGATCGTCAGTTTGCCGGCCAGACCCGGTTCGATCAGCACTTCCAGATCACCCGAACCGACACAACCGACCAGCGCACGCCCGCGTGGCGGCTGCCCGGCGGGGAATTCAAACGATAGGTTTTCCATCAAAACGCTCCCTGAGAGATGCCGTCGCGCTCGATACGATCAAGCAGCAGCGTGGCGGCGAGCAGGTCGGCGGCGCCACCGGGCGAGGCATTCAATGCGATGAGTTGTTGATCCAGTTCGTGCAGGCGCCGACGACCGCTGAGGCTGGCGCTGCCACCGGCATCGAGCACCGCTTGCGCGCCGGCCTGCATGGCCTGCAGACCGGGCTCGCCGGCGCGGTAGAGCACGCAGGTGTCGGCCAGCTCGGTCATGATCGCCAGCAACGCATCGAGCCGGGCATTCTGTTCGCCGTGACCGTTGGCGCGGCTTTTGTGCAGTTGCGGCAGGCCGCGTTGCAGCACGGACGGGAAGCCGAGTTGCGCTTCCTCGCGAGCACCGCGTGCGCCGTAACGCTGGGCTACTTGTGCGCCGTGGCTGAGTGGTGTCGGTGCGTAGCGGTCGTCGAGCAGTGCCAGGCGGGCGGCGCACAGGGCGATGGATTTCGGTTGCAGCGCGGCGGCCGTCACCAACAGTCCCAACGCCCAGATCGCGCCGCGATGGGTGTTGACGCCGTTGGTCGTCGCGAGCATGGCTTGCTCGCCTTCCCGACCGATCCGGCCAATCGCTTCGCGTAACGGTAAGCCGACTTCGCCAATGGTTTGTGCGGTCTCGGCCATTTCCTTGAATGCCGGCCACAATGCCAGCGCCGACGCGTGCATCAGGCCCAGGTGCAGATCGGTGTGCGCGCCGTTGCCACGACGGTCGACCAGCGCCGGTTTCGGCGACAGATCGGCTTCGTCGATCAACGCGTCCACTGCCAGATCGGCCAAGCGGTCAGCCAGAGAAAGCGGTTTCGCTTGCAGGTTGGATGCGTGCATTACCAGCTCCTGAATTTGGCGGGCGGGTTGTACAGGCCGCCGGACCACTCGACCAGATCGGCCACGCTTTTCGCCGCGAGCAATTCGCGCGTGGCGTCAGTGCGGCGGATGCCGAGGTCTTCGGGCAGGGCGATCAGGCCTTCGCGGCGCATGCGTTCGGTGTCTTTCGGGTTGTGGCGCAGGCCGATGGCGGTAACCCCGGCAACCGCTGCGATCATCGCCTGCCGCTCTTCCAGCGAGCGCGCCTTGTACAGGTAGGCGATGCCTTCTTCGGTGAGCAGGTGGGTAACGTCGTCGCCGTAGATCATGATCGGCGCCAGCGGCATGCCGCTTTTCTTCGCCACCTCCACGGCGTCGAGGGTTTCGACGAAGGTCGGTTTGCCGCCCTCCTGGAAGGTCTCGACCATTTGCACCACGAGTTTCTTGCCACGTTCGAGCATCGGTTGCGGCCCATCGGCGTGGCGCATGTCCAGCCACGCCGGAGTGCCGTGACGCCGGCCGCGCGGATCGTGACCCATGTTCGGCGCACCACCGAAACCGGCGAGACGGCCACGAGTCACCGTCGAGGAATGGCCGTCGCCATCGACCTGCAATGTCGCGCCAATAAACAGATCCACCGCGTATTGCCCGGCGAGTTGGCAGACCATGCGGTTGGAGCGCAGCGAACCGTCGCGGCCGGTGAAGAACACATCCGGCCGAGCGGCGATGTAGTTTTCCATGCCCAGTTCGGTACCGAAGCAATGCACGCTCTCGACCCAGCCGCTTTCAATCGCCGGGATCAGCGTCGGGTGCGGATTGAGCGTCCAGTTGCGGCAAATCTTGCCTTTCAGGCCGAGGGATTCGCCGTAGGTCGGCAGGATCAGTTCGATGGCGGCGGTGTTGAAACCAATGCCATGGTTGAGCGACTGCACGTTGTGTTTTTCGTAGATCCCGCGAATCGCCATCATCGCCATCAGCACGTGCACAGGCTTGATGTGCCGTGGGTCGCGGGTGAACAGCGGTTCGATGTAGAACGGTTTGTCGGCGACCACGACGAAATCGACCCATGAAGCGGGAATGTCCACGCGCGGCAGTTCGCTGACGTCATCGACCAATTGGTTGACCTGAACGATAACGATGCCGTCGCTGAACGCCGCCGGTTCGATCAGCGCCGGGGTGTCTTCGGTGCTCGGGCCGGTGTAGATGTTGCCGGCGCGGTCGGCCATGAACCCGGCCGAGAGCACAACGTTGGGGATCAGGTCCACGACGAGGCGGGCGTAGAGTTCGATGTAGGTATGAATGGCGCCGACTTCGAGCAAGCCGTCTTCGAGCAACTGGCTGATGCGCAGGCTCTGGGTGCCGGCGAAGGAGAAATCGAGCTTGCGGGCAATGCCACGTTCGAACAGATCAAGGTGTTCGGAGCGGCCGACGCTGGGCATGATCATGTGCAGATCGTGGAGCTTGGCCGGATCGGCCTTGGCCAGTGAACGCGAGAGGAAATCCGCCTGCTTCTGGTTGTTGCCCTCCAGCACCACGCGGTCGCCGGGATGGATCAGCGCTTCGAGTGCGGCGACGATTTTGTCGCTGGGCAACACCGCACCATCGGCCAGCCCGCGCACCTTGTCGAGCCGGCGCTGCTTCTCGTCACGCCGCCGCGTCCAGCGCGAGTCGGGGGAAATTGTTGTTGTCATGCTCACTCCACGGGTTCGCTGTCGTGGAGCCAAGTTAGGCGTGTGTGATGAGGGCATCAATCAAGCTGGGTGGTGAATCATTACGCTGAGCGTAACGTTCAAAAGCTACCCTCACCCTAGCCCTCTCCCGGAGGGAGAAGGAACCGATAGGGGGATGCTTGGGAAATGACGCCGACCTGAAGCAGCCGTGGTGAATCCCGAAACGAAAAATCAACAGCCCCTCACCCTGGCCCTCTCCCGGAGGGAGAGGGGACTGATTGGGGGATGCTTGGGAATGACGCCGGCCTGAAGCAGCCGTGGTGAATCCCGAAACGAAAAATCAACAGCCCCTCACCCTAGCCCTCTCCCAGAGGGAGAGGGAACTGATTGGGGATGCTTGGGAATGACGCCGGCCTGAAGCAGCCGTGGTGAATCCCGAAACGAAAAATCAACAGCCCCTCACCCTAGCCCTCTCCC